>CACYCT010000021.1 GCA_902772965.1 uncultured Bacteroidales bacterium
CCTTTGACCAAGCGGCGCGGGTCTTCGACTCGCTTGCATGGTCTTACGCACAAAGTCGGACCTTCGGCCCGCCTGCGTCTCCGGCGCTGATTCGCCGGAAATATATAGACTTAACCACACATAACGTTACAGAGCCACTTTTTTCTTGCCATGTGTGTGTTTTTTTTATTAACTTTGCGCTCACTATTGGAATTAATACAATCAACAGTTCTATGAAACAAACTCTTATTTTAGGCAACATCATCACGATGGACGAGAAAAAGCCCTTTGCCAAGGCGGCGTTGGTGAAAGACGGCGTTTTCGCATATATCGGCGGCGCGGACGAGGCCAAAAGACTCGCCGGAGCGCACGCGCGGGTGCTTGATTACGGTGAGAACTACATCTACCCCGGCTTTCTTGAGTCCCACAGTCACGGACATCTGGCCGGTGACCGCTTTATCGGACAGATAAGTCTGAAAGAGGTGGGACTGACCGACTATGCCAAATACCGCGAAATCATCAAAGCGTATATCGCCAAGAATCCGCAGCGCCGGTTCTATCTGGCCTCGGGCTGGGTGGAGAACGAGGAATACGTCACCAAGGCCTACCTTGACGAGATATGCTCCGACAAGCCGTTGTTTCTGCACACCGGCGGCGGGCACTCGATGTTGCTCAACACCAAAGCGCTGGAATGGGCGGGCATCGATGCGGAATACGCCAAGAAATACGGCTACGAGCAGGTGCATGTGGATGCCAACGGCGAGCCGGACGGCTATGTTTGTGAGGCACCCGTGTTCCAAATTGTTCCGAGCCTTCCCACGACGTTGGAGGACGCGAAGAGTTATCTGCTGGCATGGCAGGACTTCGCGCTCAAAAACGGCTTTACGGCTGTGGCAGACGCCGGCGCGGAGATGGTGTACCGGGATTCCCCCCGGGCCTACCATGAACTCGAGCAGGAGGGCAAACTGAAGTTGCGCACCTACGCCTATATGTATGTCACCGACAACATCGCCGACCCTAAGGCGGAGATCGCGCGCATTGCCGCCGACCGGGCCGAGTACAGTGGGGAGTACTTCCACATCGTCGGCGCCAAGGCTTTCCTCGACGGCGTTACCGAAGCGCACACCGGATGGCAGAATCAGGATTACTTGGACCAGCCCGGCTACCACGGCGTGGAGCGGTTTAACGACCACGACAAGATGGTGGAACTGATTGTTGAGGCCAACAAGGAGGGTATGTCGGTGCACGTTCACTCCGAGGGAGGCGGTGCGGTGCACTTCATGCTCGGTTGCATTGAGGACGCTGAGAAGATTACCGGAAACCTTGACCAGCGCAACGTGTTGGCGCACCTGCACTTCGTCACCCCCGAGGACTGCCGCCGCATGGGCGCGACAGGTTCCGTGCCGGCGGTGCCGCCGTTGTGGACAGCCGAGATTCCCGGCGGCCCGTATGAGATGGAGGTTGCCTACGTCGGCAAGGAACTCGCCGAGAACTCCTATCCCATCAAGTCGTTCTTCGACGCGGGCGCCAACGTGGTGTTCCATTCCGACTATCCCGTCTCGCCGATGATGAATGTGAAAGACAGTATCTACATGGCCGAGACGCGTAAGTTCCCGGACTCTATTGGTATCAAGAGTTTCCCGCACAATGTCAAGGAGGCCATCACGCGCGAGCAGTCGCTGCGCGCGATGACCATCAACGTCGCGCGGCAGTGGCATCAGGAGCACCGCATGGGCTCCATCGAGTTCGGTAAGATCGCCAACATGACCGTTTGCGACTGTGACTTTCTGCATGACGATATCGAGAAAGTGGCCGGGGCCAATATCCTCGCCACCATTGTCGACGGCGAAGAAGTGTTTAAAGCCTAACAACCATCATTATGCCCACCGATATGTACAACATCCCCGATGCCCTGACAGCCGTCTCGCCCATTGACGGGCGCTACCGCGCTAAAGCCCAACCGCTGGCGCAATACTTCAGCGAAGCCGCACTTATCCGCTACCGGATTAAGGTGGAGGTGGAATACTTTATCGCGCTCACGCGAGTCGGACTGCCGCAACTGCTCGATTTCCAGACCGCGGTAATACCGCGACTCAGAGCGCTGTACCAAAACTTTACACTCGAGGCTGCCCGGCGCGTCAAACAAATCGAAGCCACCACCAACCACGACGTCAAGGCCGTGGAATACTACATCAAAGAGCAATTCCAAACCCTCGGCCTCGAAAAGTACAAAGAGTTTATCCACTTCGGCCTCACCTCGCAGGACATCAACAACACCGCCGTGCCGATGAGTATCAAGGACGCTTTGGAGGAACAGATTCTCCCGAAAATCGATTCCCTGATCAGTCGTCTGCACGAACTCGCCGACCAATGGAAAGATGTGCCTCTGCTCGCGCACACCCATGGACAACCGGCCTCTCCGACGCGTCTGGGAAAGGAAATCCGCGTGTTCGTCTACCGGCTTGAGCAGCAGTACAAAATTCTCACCCAAATCCCGATTACCGGAAAATTCGGCGGAGCCACCGGAAATTTCAACGCCCACAATGCCGCTTACCCGAATCACGATTGGGTGGGGTTTGGCAACAACTTCCTCGCCGCCGTGCTCCGAATCGGACGCGAGAAGTACACCACGCAAATCAGCAACTACGACTACCTCGCCGCGTTGCTCGACGGCCTGTGCCGAATCGGAACCATCATCCTCGACCTCGACCGTGACATGTGGATGTATATCTCGATGAACTACTTCAAGCAACGAATCAAGGCCGGTGAGGTCGGCTCGAGCGCGATGCCGCATAAAGTGAATCCCATCGACTTCGAAAACAGCGAGGGCAACATCGGCGTGGCCAACGCCCTGTTCACCCACCTGGCGCGGAAACTCCCCGTCTCGCGGCTGCAGCGCGACCTGACCGACTCCACCGTACTGCGGAACATCGGCGTTCCGCTGGCCCACCTGCTCATCGCCATCGAAAGCACCGCCAAAGGGCTTGACAAACTCATCATCAACCAAGACGCCATCTCGGCCGACCTGCAATGCAACTGGGCCGTAGTGGCCGAAGGGATTCAAACCATCTTGCGCCGCGAGGGTTACCCCAACCCCTACGAAACCCTCAAGGCACTCACCCGGACCAACACCGAAGTGAACCGCGAGAGTATCGCGCGGTTTATCGACACCCTTGACGTTTCCGACAGTGTGAAAGAGGAACTCCGCAACCTCAGTCCGGAAACCTATACCGGCATTTAAACTGCCTGATTATGCGAAAGATATTTATACTCAGTCTGCTTGCCTGGGTTCTGCTTCCCGTTGCGGCTCAAGCCGGGCAGACACTGCCCCCCGACTCCACCCTCCGGCGGATGGCCGCTCAGATGCTCATGGTGGGCTTCCGGGGCGACACCGTGGGGCCGGACAGCGATGCGGCGCGGTATGTGCGTGACCTCGGTGTGGGAGCCGTCATCCTGTTTGACGTCGACCTTACCGGAGATGCCACACCCGGATCGAGAAACATCACCTCGCGCCGTCAACTTGAGCAGACCACCCGCCGCCTCCGCGCATGGGCCAAAACGCCTCTGCTCATCGCCCTTGACCAGGAAGGCGGACGCGTGGCCCGGCTGAAAACGCAGTACGGATTCCAGTCTACCGTGACGGCCGAATATATCGGGCAGGTCAACAGCCTCGACACCACCGCCTTTTACGCTTCGCGCATCGCCGACGACCTCGGCCGGAGCGGCGTGAACGTCAACCTCGCTCCCGTTGTCGACCTGCTCGACCCCGACAGTCCGGGACTGGGGAAAATTCAGCGCTGCTTCTCGCCCGACCCCGACATCGTCGCGCGGAACGCGTCGGTGTTCATCGACTGCCACCACCGCAAGGGCGTCGCCTGTACGCTCAAGCATTTTCCCGGTTCAGGACACGCCCGCGATGATTCCCATTGGGGGCTGGTGGACATCACCGACGTGTGGACCGAGCGCGACCTGCAACCGTATCGGCGGCTAATTGACCACAACCTCGCCGACGTGATCATGACCTCCCACGTGTTTCTGCGGAGCATAGACCCCGATCACCCGGCAACCCTCTCGCGCCGGATTCTGACCGACCTCCTGCGCGGAAAACTGCGCTACGACGGCGTGATTCTGAGCGACGACATGTACATGCAGGGCATCATCGACCTCTACCAAATCGAGTCCGCCATTGTGTTGGCCATCAACGCCGGCGTGGACATGCTTTGCGTGGGTAACAATATCTCCACCGGTTTCGAGGCCGACCGCCCCTTCCGCCTTGTCGACATCATCGTCTCGGCAATCAAAGACGGCCGCATTCCGCTAAGCCGTGTCCAGGACGCCAACCGCCGCATCGCCGCGCTGAAAACCCGTTTCAGGCAGTGAGGCGCACATGTAGCGATTGCGGAGGCTGTAAGTCTGTCATATCTTGTTGACTGTCTTTTGTCTTCTTCCGGATTCGCCTGCGGCTTTTTCAACGCAATCGTTTAAGTGATATGACCCCATTGGCGATGGTTAATATATGTGTATATAGGTTAATTAGTGTGTATTCTTGGCCGGTTTCGCTAAAATATGCGTGAAAAAGTGTGGTGGTCAGGTGTTTTTTCACTAAATTTGCAGCGGAAACAGGCAGTGGCAATACTGAAATTCAGGTCTGTTAACAAGCAGATATACTTATTAACCTATCATCTTCCTCCCTATGGCCAGCAGCAGTGAGATTACGATAATCGCCGAGAGCAGCAGTACGCGGACGCAGTGGTCGCTCGTTGACCGCGACCGTGTGCTCGAGCGCGCTACAACGTCGGGTATGAATCCTTTCTTCCAGACCCGCCGCGAGATCAGCCACAGCATCAGGCTTGAACTGCCTGAGACGTTTTTCAAACGCCGATGGAAGCACATCTATTACTATGGCGCCGGTTGCTCAAGTCCGGAAAAATGCAAGATTGTGGAGTCGTCGCTCGTGGCCCAGTTTAAGACCCCGGTGACGGTGATGAGCGACCTGCTCGGCGCCGCCCGCGGGCTGCTCATTCACCAGCGCGGATTGGCCTGCATTCTCGGAACGGGGTCGAACTCCTGCCTGTACGACGGGCACGACATTGTCAGCAACGTGCGCTCGCTCGGGTTTATCCTCGGTGACGAGGGTTCGGGCGCCGCGTTGGGGCGTATCTTCGTAGGCGATGTGATGAAAAACATCGCCCCGACCGAACTCATCGACGGATTTTACGCCGAGTTCAGCACAACCCCCGAGATGGTGATGGACGAGGTGTACAACAATCCGCTGGCCAACCGCAACCTGAGCCGGTACTCCTTCTTCCTCGCCAGCCACCTGCAGCACCCCTATGTGGTGGAGCTGATTTGCAATGAGTTCGAGCGTTTCTTCGCGCGGAATATCTGTCAATATCAGCGACACAAAGACCTGCCGCTGTGCTTCGTGGGCGCCATCGCGACCACTTACAGCGAGATTCTGCTCGATGTGGCCACCCGGCACGGCCTGCGCGTTCAGAAAATCGTGCGCAACTCCATGCCCGGTCTTATCACCTATCACGCCTAAACGAAACAACCGTTATGAACTTTTCTCAAGGCAACTTCCTGTCCAATATTCCGACGATAACAAAAAATCTGCTCATCATCAATGTCCTGATGTGGGTTGCCGCCATTGTGATTCCGCGCGCGACGGGCTTTGACGTGACCTATTGGCTTGGACTGCACTTCTGGCGCGGTGCTGACTTCAACGCCGCCCAGATGGTGACTTACATGTTTTTGCACGACACGTCAGGGCCGATGCACATCTTCTTCAACATGTTCTCGCTGTGGATGTTCGGGCGCATTCTCGAGCGCGTGCTGGGGCCGAAACGGTTTCTGTTCTATTATCTCGTGTGCGGCATCGGCGCGGCTGTGGTGCAGGAAGTGATGTGGGAACTCACGTGGCGCGGCGAACTCGTTGCCCTGTTGGCTCAAAGCAACCCCGGCACATCGGCCGCACAATTAGAGGCCATGCTCGCCGGCGGACAACTCAACGACCTCGCCCGCCAGTTCAGCGACGAACTCATCACCGTGGGCGCCTCGGGGGCCGTGTTCGGTATCCTGCTCGCTTTCGGTATGATTTTCCCGAATATGCCCATGTACATCATTCCCTTCCCATTCCCGATCAAGGCCAAGTGGATGGTGCTCGGATACGGACTGATTGAACTGTTTTTCGGTGTATCGGGGTTCCAGGCCAGTGTGGCCCATTTCGCCCACCTCGGCGGTATGCTTTTTGGGTTCTTCACCATTTGGTACTGGAAGCGCAACGGCGCGATAGGAGGTTACGGAAATGGCTATTATTGACGACATTCGGGCGGCTTACCGCCGCGGGTCGATGCTGATGCGGATCATCTACCTCAACATCGGCGTGTGGGTGGTTCTGCGCGTGTTCGCCTTGCTGGCCTTCCTGTTCAGTGTGCCGGCGCTGGAAATCACGCGGTGGGTGGAACTGCCGGCCGACGTGCACGCGTTGCTCTACCGCCCGTGGACCTTGCTTACCTACATGGTGGCGCACTATGACGTGCTCCACATCCTGTTCAATATGCTCTGGCTCTACTGGTTGGGAAGCATCTTCCTGAACTATTTCCTTCCCAAGCAACTCACCGGCCTGTACATCTTGGGCGGTCTTGGCGGCGCGCTGCTGTATATCCTCGCTTTCCTGATTCTTCCCGCCTTCGACGGCATTACAGGCACGCTCATCGGCGCCTCGGCCTCGATTATCGCCATCGTGGTGGCCACGGCGGTGTGGGCGCCTGATTATAAAATCAATCTGTTGTTTATCGGCGAGGTGTCGCTCAAGTGGGTGGCCATCGTTACTATAGGTGTTGACCTGCTGAGTATCAACCAGATGAACACCGGCGGACATGTGGCTCATCTCGGCGGAGCCGTGGTGGGCGTGATTTTCGCCCTTGCCATGCGGCGGGGTGTGGACATCACGCGCCCGGTGAATGCCGTGGTCGACAGCGTTGTGACCCTTTGGCCATGGCGCGACAGGTCAGGGTCAGCCTCCGCCAAAAATGCCCAACCGCCCACTCAGGCCGAGATTGACGCGATTCTCGACAAGGTGCGCCGTTCGGGCTACCAATCGCTTTCTCCGAAAGAGCGCGAAACGCTTTTCCGCGCCAGCGGCAGAAAATAACCTAACACCCACTCCCTATGGAAATTGAAATTGACAGCGGTTCGGGATTCTGCTTTGGCGTGACCACCGCCATCCGCAAAGCCGAGGAGCAACTCTCGGCCGAGGGCAGCCTGTACTGTCTCGGTGACATCGTACACAACACCGCCGAGGTGGAGCGTCTTGAGCGTCACGGCCTGCAAACCATCACCCACGACCAACTCAGCCGTCTGCGCGACGTGAAAGTGCTTCTGCGCGCCCATGGCGAGCCGCCCGCCACCTATGCCACCGCCGAGCGGAACCACATTGAAATCATCGACGCCACCTGCCCCGTCGTGCTCCGGTTGCAGCAGCGCATCCACCAGACCTACCGCAACCGGCCCGACGCGCAAATCGTCATCTTCGGCAAGCGCGGCCATGCCGAGGTGCTCGGCCTCGTGGGTCAGACCGACGGCCACGCCATCGTCATCGAGCACGCCGACGAGATCGACCGTATCGATTTCAGCCGCGACATATTCCTGTATTCGCAAACCACCAAGTCGGTGGAGGAGTTCCGCCGGATTGTTTCCCTGATTGAACAGCGTGTTCCTGAGGGTGTTGTCTTTGAGTCGTTCGACACGATTTGCCGCTCGGTGGCCAACCGCATTCCGCAAATCCGGCAGTTCGCCGCCGCCCACGACGTGGTGCTCTTTGTCAGCGGCAGCAAGAGCAGCAACGGGCGTATTCTGTTCGCGCAATGCCTCGAGGCCAATCCCAACTCCCACCTGATCAGCGGAGTGTCTGAAATCGATTCCGCGTGGTTCCGTGCCGACACGCGCATCGGAATCACCGGGGCCACGTCAACGCCCCGATGGCTGATGCAGCAAGTGCGCGACCACCTGTTAGGGCTTTAACCCTCACGCTCAGCCTTTCGCCGTCTTGACGTGAACCTGTCGATAAAGTATCCCCCAACGGTAAATACCACCGAAATGAGGGCATAGGGTAAAAGACGGGGAACCTTCAGTAACATCGTAGAAAGGTCTCTTTCGGCGTATTTTGAGATAAGGTACACAACAATAATCAGGGAGAACAGGCAGAACACCCCGGAAGCGACCGCATAAAACATCCGCCAAGCGGTTCCCCAATTACTGTAGCAAAACAGTTTGCGGTAGTTGCGAAAGAGAATGAACACCAGTCCGGCGAGAAACAAATAGCCCGACACCCCGATAAGTTCGTCGGGCGACTCGGGTACGAATTTTGCGTAGAAATGCTCAAAAAGCGACACAACCAGGATCAACATCACCACCTGCACGCCGAGGAACACGGCTATTATCGCGCCTTCGGGCAGGGTGTGCCGCGGCAGTCGCGGCGAGTTGCGGAACACGGCCCACGTGGGAACAATCAGGAACGACAGCATTGAGAGCACAGCCCAGTCATAGTGCCGCTGAAAGATGTCGCCGAGATAGTCGAAAAAACTGTCAAACAGGGTGTCGTCTCCCATATCGGTCGACTCAGTGTCCGGGTCAATATAGTTGAGAATAACCAGCACCGCCAGGGCCACAAACACGAGCATCTTCACCGGTGGGAAACTCACCTGCCGGCGGCCTCTGAGGTACTCACCGACGAGGTAACCCGGCCGGAGGATGAGTTGCCACAGCGTGAACGGCAGCGAGCGCGAGCCTAACCCCCACACGTCGAGCACGTTCGCCCGGAGCGCGCTCCATGTGAGGCGTTTCGCCCCCTTGCGCTGGCCGCACACGGGGCAGTAGTTGCCCTCGAACGTGTTACCGCAGCAGTGGCACCGCTCCGGTGACGGGTCGGCCACACGAAACTTGAGCGGCTCATGCTGCGCGGCCCACCATCGCTTAAATCGTTGAAACATTCCCATTGTACTGTTTTGATTGATTTTCCGCCACAAAAGTACACAAAAAAGCCTGTCGCCGCAAATGGATTAACATTTCGGTAGCACGAAAAAAGGATATGGGCGGGTTTGGACTTACCGTCAGTATGTCATCGGATAACCCCCAAAATAAATCACTTCCTTTCCTAATATCTTATTGACCAAAGCGTCGACATCATGTTTATTCCACTGTATATCGCAGTTCACGTCCATTGCATTGTACACCCAATGGGGATACCACGGTTCAAAATAACCCGCCACAGTGACAATGGCATTCAGATCATGCACATCGACCATGCCATCGGGCTCTATATCTGCCATTTTAGCGCAGGAGCAAGACAAAGTGTTTCTATGAAAAAGTAATTGTCCGTCTTCATAGCATGCATTAAGATAATCAGCATTATGCCTTTGTCGGGAAAAAGAGTCTGAATGCCAGCCAACTCCCTCAATTAATGGCTCGAGTCCTATTGCCCCATTGGTGTAATATAGCGTGCAGATGTGAAATAAGCCCATCGGTGAATCTGTCTCAGTAGTGTATTTGCGGCTTAAATTTGAGGAATAAACTTCATTAGGGTCAAATATAATATTGAAGTCACATAACATCTCGGGATTCATTGTGCCTTTTTCAATGATATAGACCACTTTGTCAACTTCTTGAACCGCGGCGAAATATTCTCCAAGCGCATATTTATCATTTTTATTCGTATTTCGGTAAACTTTCGCATAACTTTTATCATTGATGACTGTATCTCCTGAAATTGTATAAATCGTATGATTCAATACCCAAATTTTACCTTGTTTCACGAATGGGCGATACGGATGGTCAGCCTTACATATCACTGAACTGATGAGTGCAATCAGTATGAAATAGCAGATTTTCGCTTTCATAGTTATTTGGTTTTATAGATGTTTAAAGTCGCTCCCTTTTTGACAATGAAATTGTTCTTCAGTTCAACTCCGTTGCCAATAGAGATAGATAAATTCCCCGATTGAACTTCAACCGGACCTTCGGGTTTAAATTGAGGTATAGCTAACAAAAACTGATAGGTAGGCTATTACCCTGCAAATATATAATCTTTTTTCTGAATCTTAAAATATTTTTTTGCTCTGCGAATCGTGCGGGTAAGACAGTTTCGACGGTTTCGTGCGTAATATCAACGGAAGCGACTTGGTGTACCGTCAGCGCCGGAGACGGCCTCTATGGCAGAGTGCGTCTACCGTCAGCGCCGCGCCGGAGGTGCAGATTCTCTAAAATTATCGCAGACTTATCCATACGATTCGTTATAGAGCCTCTTTGGGGGGGCTATTTGTTGTGACTCTATTCATCGATTACAAACCCCAACCGATTACTCCATGATTGAATGATTGATACCATAATGGCGGCGGTTTTGGGCGTTTTCCGCCATACGGTTTTGCCGTTTGAGCAAAACGAAGTAATTTTGCGCCATGATTTTCGAGCGAATGGGTAAATCCACTTGCAATCTTGCCGTGTGGGCTGCCGTGATGGCACTGCTCACGCTCGCGTCGTGCCGCTCAACCAAGCACGTGCCTGACGGACAACTCCTGCTCGACAAAACAACCATCAACATCACCGACACCAAGCAACACCCCGACGTGGCCGCGACAGACCTCGTGAACTACCTCCGACAGACAGAAAACCACAAAGTGCTCGGCGGAATGAAACTGCAACTGGCCATCTACAACCTGAGCGGGCGTGACTCCTCACGGTGGTTCAACCGATGGATACGGCGAATCGGCTCGCCACCGGTAATCTACGACTCCACGCTTACACTGGCCAGCGTTAACCAACTCCGGACCGCGCTGAAAAACCGCGGATTCTTCCACAACCAAGTCGATTACACCTTCACCGGCGACACCGCCCGGAAAAAAGCCCGCGTCGAATACAACATCACTCTCGGAGAGCCTTACCACATCCGGTCGGTGAAATTCAACATCGATAACGATTCCATCAGGCCCTATCTCCTCGCTGATTCGGCACGCGAGCCCATCGCGGTGGGTTCGGTGCTTGACCTGACCAAACTCGAAGCGTGGCGCACCACCGTCACCGAGCGGCTGCGGCGAGCCGGATACTATGCCTTCGGAAAGGAATACATCACCTTTGACGCCGACACCGCCGCGGCCTCCAACGAGGTCGACCTCACCATCAACACCCGCGCGCCTTACCGAATCGAGCGAATGCCCTATTACGACGAGCACAAACCTTTCTACGTGCGAAATGTCACCTATGTGACCAACTTCGACCCCGTGGCCATGCGTGACGGATATTTCGCCGCCGACTCCACCACCTACGGCGGTATCCGCATACTCTACGACGAGCCCTACCTCCGCCCTAAAGCCATCGAAGAGTGCAACTTCATCACCGCCGGGGCGCGCTATGACATCGAAGACGTTGACCGGACCTACAAGGCGCTCTCGCGGTTGGGCATACTCAAATTCATCAACATCGAACTCCGGCCCGTGGGCGAGATTAACGGCCAACTCTGGCTCGACGCCTATGTCCTGCTCACAAGGGGAAAAGCCCAAGCGGTTTCCGTCTCGCTCGAGGGCACAAACTCCGAAGGTGACCTCGGTTTCGGTGTCGGCCTCGACTGGCAACACCGCAACCTGTTCCGCGGCTCGGAAACCCTGAACACCAAATTCCGGATGAGTTACCAGTCACTCTCGGGCAACCTCAACGGACTAATCAACAACAACTACTCGGAGTACGCCGCCGAAGTGGGTCTGAACTTCCCCAAGTTCAAAGCCCCCCTGCTCTCGAAGAACTTCAAACGTAAGGTGCAGGCTTCCACAGAGTTGGCCATTAACTTCAACTATCAGCAGCGCCCCGAGTACACGCGCGTCATCGCCGGGGCTGCCTGGCGATACATCTGGAGCGAGCGGCAGGCGACTCTCCGGCACACGCTCAACCTCGTTGACCTCAGTTACGTTTACCTGCCCCGCTCGCGGGCCAACTTCCTCGACAGTATCGCCAACCCATTGCTCCGATACTCTTACGAGAACCACTTTATCATGCGCCTGGGTTACAACTTCTATAAAACCAACAAGCGCGTGAACAACCCCCTCCAGAACCGTCTCCAACCCAACGTCTACACCATCCGCGCCGCCGCCGAAACCGCGGGCAACGTCCTCTACGGTATCTCGAAACTCACCGCCCAAAGCCACGCCCAGAACGACAACTACAAAATCTTCGGTATCCGCTACGCGCAGTATATAAAGTTTGAAGCCGACTACTCCCTGACCCATAACTTCGACACCCGAAATTCCATCGCCTTCCGCGTGGGTGCCGGGGTGGCCGTGCCCTACGGAAACAGCACCGTGCTCCCGTTTGAGAAACGCTTCTACGCCGGCGGCGCCAACGGCGTGCGTGGCTGGGGTGTGCGCACGCTCGGACCGGGCGAGTTCAGCGCGACAAACTCCCAGAGCAAGTTCATCTACCAATGCGGCGATATCCGATTCGACGCCAATATCGAGTATCGCGCCAAACTGTTTTGGGTGATTGAACTCGGCCTGTTTATCGACGCCGGAAATATCTGGACAATCCGGGATTATGAAGACCAGCCCGGCGGTGTGTTCAAGTTCAACAAGTTCTACAAGCAAATCGCCCTCGCCTACGGTCTCGGCATTCGTCTCGACTTCAACTATTTCCTTGTCCGTCTCGACATGGGTATGAAAGCCCACAACCCGGCCGCCGGACAGGAACCCTGGCCGCTGACACATCCGAAATTCAAGCGCGACAGTGAGTTCCACTTCTCGGTCGGCTATCCTTTCTAATTCCAACTCTCGTCATGAAAAAACTTGTCATATTCGACCTCGACGGCACCCTGCTCAACACCATTGAAGACCTCGGCCACGCGGCAAACTTCGCGCTGCAGCGGTGGGGATTCGCCACACACACCATCGCGTCGTATCCCTTCTTCGTGGGTAATGGCGTGAAACGCCTCATGCAGCGCGTTCTGCCGGAGGAAAACCGCGACGACCTCACCGTTGACGCGCTTCTGAGAGATTTCCGGACTTATTACGACGAGCACTGCTGTGACTACACCAAGCCTTACGCCGGAATCGAAGACCTGCTCGCCGACCTCGCCGACCAGGGAATCCAACTCGCCGTGGCAAGCAACAAGTACCATTCCGCCGTGGAACAGATCATCGGCCATTATTTCCCCGACGTGAACTGGGTTGCCGTTCAGGGTCAGGTCGAGGGCGTGAACGTGAAGCCCGACCCGAGCATCGTGTTCAGTATCCTCGGCAAAGCCCGTGTGGCGAAAAAAGATGTTCTCTACGTGGGTGATTCGGGTATTGACATGGAAACCGCCCGCCGCGCATGTGTCGATTCCGTGGGAGTCACCTGGGGCTTCCGGCCAGAGAAGGAACTCGTTGAGTACTTCGCCGGCAACATCGTGCACACTCCGGCCGACATCTTCACCCTCGCGACGCAGTAGTAAGAAGTTTTTTATGGATTCCTGAAAAGAATATGGAAGTTCCGGTCGGGTTGGGGCAACTGCCCGGCATCTGTTGCCAACACGAATCGGGCAATATAAAGCACTCATCTCAAGAAAATCGCTTAACTTTGTAGCCACGAAATAAGACCTCGCAATCATGTCGAAAACAAGTGTGAAAAAACACCTTCAGCAACTTGATGCCTACTCGTTAGGCACCGAGGTGAAAGACTGTTTTGAGTATGCCGGACGACACGAACAGTTCCTTGACCGCCTCAATGAGTTGGTTCGCGATGTCGACAGTTTCGGCTACGGTGTGGGATTCCCGCTGAGCGATTATTTCGAGGTACTTTATGGTGAAAGAACACATAGATAAATCTTGATTTGCATTCCGCCATGAAATCAGTGAAAATACTGTTTATCCTTGTTGCCATAGCGGGCATGGTTGCCTGCACGGGCGGCATGAGTAAGGAACAACTCTTTGAGCGCGCGGCCGAGAAACTCCAGAGCCAGGTGGAGAAAGGTATTAACGAGCGCATTAAACGGTTTATGGACAACAACTTGGAAGTCCCCGGCAGTTATGAGCCGGTGGAAACGCGCTTCATGCCGTTGTCGTCGAACATGCTTCTGGCCAACACAAACATGTATCAAACGGTACGTCAGTTGCGGCGCAGTTGTGAGCGATACCGTTATTATCGGCATCGCGCCTCAGAGGTGCCGGCCGAAAAGGCCGAATGCGCCGAGGCGGCACTGCGGGTGTTTGAAACCGAAATCGATCCGAATCTAAAAGTTCTTGCTGACCAAACCAAAATGATAAGGCGCTCCGCGCCCGAATTTGCCGGCCTGCGTGTGGAGCACACCTGCAAGGTGACTTCAAAGCGGGGCAAGGAACTCACGCGGAGTTTCACCTTCATAATCCGTCCCGACGAATCGATTGCCTTGCTTGACGAAACCGACGCCGCGCGACAGGTGGAACTGTTTTTAGACAGCCTTGCCCGCGACCTGATTGTTATTGAACTTCCCGAGAAGTGGTGACGCGACGTAGAATGCGTTACAGGTGGTTCTCCTGTGTCTTGCCTCTCACCGCCTGAGTGATCGCAGGGCTTGTTGCATCCGCAGGGGGAGGTGGCGCGTGTACCGCCGCAGCCGGGCTTGTGATGTGGTGATGTCGAGGCGGCGGGTTTCCTGGTTGACGATGATGGCGAGTTGGGTCGCTGTGATGGGGTAGTGGCAGGTGAGCAGGCGCACGTCGCGGTCGGGAAAGCGGTGCAGTGTGACGTCGGCGCGGGTGGTGCGCCGGTCGGTGCGGAGTGTGATTTCAGTTTTGTCCCGCATCACGAATGTGAGTTCGCTTCCCTCAAAGACACGGATGTCGCCCTCGTCGTAGGTCACTACCAGCGTGTAGGCTGTTGTGTCGGCTTCGGTGCGTAGTTCAACGGCAATGGTTGCGGCGTGGAAGAAGTCGTCATAGAGCGTCACGCCGGCCGAGCGTTGCGCCGAAAGCGGAAAAATGCCGACCACGAGCATCATCGCGAGTAGTGTGATTCGGCTCAGCATAGTTGTTTTCTTCGATACAGCCACGTTTGTACAATGCCCCGCGCGGCAAGGTAAATCACAAACGCGAGCCACAACCGGTGGTTGCCCATCGACGCCGGTAAGATGGCGTACAGGGCGAAGAACAGCGCGCAGGCGGCGGTGACGGCGATAAGCATTCCGCGTCCGTATGCCAAGCCGATAAACACGCCGTCCCACACAAAGGCGGCAAGACCGGCGGCGGGCAGCAGGGCGCACCACAGGCGGTAATCCAGCGCGGCGGCGCGCACGGTCGGGTCGTCGGTGAGCAGGCTGAAAATCAGTTGGGGGAAAGTGTAGAGCAGTGTGAATCCCACCGCGAGGATTACGCCCCAGAGGAACAGCCGGCGCACGCACAGTCGCAGCCGCTCGGTATTTCCCCGGCCGACGTATTTTCCCACCAGCGCCTCGCCGGCAAAGGCGATGCCGTCGAGGAAGTAGGCATAGAGCGTGTTGAGGTGCTGAATGAGTGCGTTCACGGCCAGAATCAAGTCGCCACTTCGCGCTCCGATAGCCACCACGGCGAGGTTGACAATCATAAGTAACGTGCTGCGGGCGAATATGTTGCCGTTGAGGCGGAGCAGTTGCCCGGCACCCTTGAAGCGCAGTGCCTCGCGCCAGGGGGTGATACGGACGATGCGCCGAAAGCGGAGCCACACAATCGCGGCGGCGTAGACCAAGCCCAGCCATTGTGCGGCGAGCGTACCGTAGGCGATTCCCTCAAAGCCGAGTCCGAGCGGATAGGCGGCCACGAGGCTGGCCACGATGTTGAGCACGTTCACAACAATCGACACTTCCATCGCGCCGCGGGAGTCCTGCATACCGAGCAACCAGCCTTTGATTGACATCATCACCAGGGTGGGCACGGCACCCCAGATTACAATCCGGTAGTAAGCCGAGGCAAGGCTCTCGACTTCTGTGGAAGCACCGATTACCCGCATGGTCACCCACAGCAAGGGCACTTGCAGTGCCATAATGCCGATTCCGATGAGCGCGGCCAATGCCGAGGTTTGCGCTAAGAGCGTTGCCGCGGCCGTGTGATTGCCCGCGCCGTAGGCCTGCGCGGTGAGCCCCGACGTGCCCATGCGGAGGAATCCGAAATTCCAGTAAATCAGGTTGAACACCATCGATGCCACCGCCATGGCTCCGATAAGCGTGGCTCCGGCGAGGTGTCCGGCGATGGCCGTGTCGACCAGTCCGAGCAGTGGAATGGTGATGTTTGCCACGATGGCCGGCAGGGCGATACGGAGGATTTCGCGGTTCATGGCGCAAAATTACGGAAAAAATCCCAATCGCCGCGTGTTAGACTATCTGATTCATAGGGAGGATGGGAAATAACGGTAGCATAGGAAGGTTGGGAAAAATAACCCGAACCCTTCTTGTTCCGCCGCAAGTGGGTGACCTTTGCGGTTTATGGCAGGTTTGGGCGCAATTTTCACACGTCGGTGAAGGCAGCAAATCATATTGGCGGAGAGCGGATATAGGCCGCAGTAGCCATAAATGTTTCTAATATAGCGGAATACACGGTTTCCTCCAACTGTTTTTCGCAGTCGAAACTCGGGGGCGTATACAGTTTTTTTTGGCGGGTATGCGGGATTTTTTGTAATTTTGCGCTTTAAAACAAAATTAAAGATTCTTTTGGAAACGATTATATCTCTCATCGTGGGCTGTATCTCGATAGGAGTCATCTTATCCGCGCCAATGGGGCCGATAGGGATTCTGACGGTGCAGCGTACGCTTAATCGTGGACGGATTTCCGGCATATATACCGGTTTGGGGGCGGCGGTGAGCGACCTGTTCTACTGTATGCTCACCGGCCTCGGACTGAGTATGGTGACCGACTTCATCTCCAGCCATGTGTCGGAGTTGCAGGTGATTGGAAGTGTGATTCTCGTGGTGTACTCGATATATATGATTGTGCACCAGCCGAAAGACCAGGAAGTTGCCGACACCAACAGCGACGGCGACAACACCCGTGACGCCATCACCGGATTCTTCTTCACCCTGTCCAATCCGCTGATCATCTTCCTCGTGATTCCGCTTTTCGCGCGGTTCGGATTCCCGCTTCCGGAGCATAAGTGGTATCACATCATACTGGGATTCATCATGATTGTGGTCGGGGCGATGTTGTGGTGGCTGGCCATCACATATGCCGTTGACAAGGTGCGCTCGCAATTCAACAAGCGCAGCATGTGGACCATAAACCGCGTGATGGGTTCGATTCTGCTCTTGGTGGCCCTGTATGGCCTCGGCACCGGATTGTGGGACATTATCCAAAACTTATGATACCCTATCTTGGCGCGCTCGATTCCCTGTCGCCGGCCGAGGCCGGTGAGTTGCTCGCCGCCAAAACCCAAGCGCATGCCATTGATTGCCTGAACTGGCCCGACCGTTTCCCCACACGGCCGGAGGCACGCTTCGCCATAGCGCGGAGCAGTACGGCTTTTGTGGTGCATTTCATGGTGAACGAGCGCGATGTGCTCGCCCGACACACCGAGCCGCTCAGCCCTGTGGCGGCCGACAGTTGCGTGGAATGGTTTGTCAGAGTGCCGGACAGTACAGAATATTACAACTTTGAGTTCAACGCCATCGGCGCAGTCAATGCCAGCCGGCGCGTGACCCGCAATGAGCCGACACGCCTGACGCTTGGGCAAATTAAGCAAATACAGGTAGCGCCTTCGTTGGGAACGCAGCCATTCGGATTACGCGAAGGTCAGATTCAATGGAGTTTAACCGCCGTGATACCGTTCTCGCTGTTGGAACTGTCGCCGCGCAACCTGCCACCCCACCTGTTCGGGAATTTCTATTGTTGCGCAGGCGGGAAAACTCCGCCACATTATCTGACGTGGCGTCCAATTTTGAGTGACAAGCCCGACTTTCACCGGCCGGAATTCTTCGACATCATCACCCTTGACCCACAGCCATGAACCTCGCCGTAAGAATTCTCGCCACAATCTTGCTCACCCTCGCGGTGACCACCGTCGGCGCGCGCTCGCATTACAGTATGGTGCACAACCGTTTCGCAGCTCTGGCGTGGAACGGCATTGGCAGCATCGAAGGCGACTTGCTCGTGGTGGAGAATCCCACGGCTGATGATATCCTGCTGACCGACACCACCGCCGTTAAACAAGCCGCGTACACCCTCACCGCCGTGTTCGCCAATCGGCACAACCGGGCCGGCCGTCGCTATCGGGCCGGAGACAAACAAGTTGTCAACACCCGTTGGGGACTGGTGTTTGATGTGGCCGGGCACACGTGGACCGAAGTGGTTCTGGCCTGCCACAACACGGCCTTGCTTGACGACATCACCGACCGGCGGACGATGACCGTTTCAGTGGTTCATCACGCCGACAGCACTATCGACACCCTCGCCACGAAAGTCCTTAGCCAACACGTTGACCTTGCCGCGGGCATGAACGCCCTGCGGGTTGAAGTTGAAAACCGGCATGCCACCATCAGCATCGGGAAAAAGCAACTTCAACCCGTGCTCGAACTCACCCTGCCGGAGCGGGGCAGAGGCTCCGTCAAAGGCGGCGTGCTCATCGGAGGAGGCGCTGAGGTGGCGATCGAGCGCGTGGTGATGTCGATTCCCGACAACCAGAAGGTGCTCCGGACCACCCCGTGGACCCGCGAGTCACTGGCCGGACACTTCGCGCAAAGTAACGACCCCGTGGAAGGGTTCTGGACTTATCAGGACCGCGATATGTCAAACCAATGGCTGCGGCTCGGCGGGCGTTACACGCTTGCTGTGGTGGCCAACGGGCGCGACTACGACCTGATCTACATCTCCGGCGCGCAGGTCAACCCCTCCGACTGGCACGTAGGTATGCTCAAAGGACGAATCACCAAAACCATTTTCGGCGACCACTACGACCTTTTCTGGATTGACGCCACCGGTATGCCCATCGCGCATGATGCCTATGCCACAGTGGACAACGGCGTACTGCTCACCCTGCGATTCCCCGTTTACAACAGTCAAATCCGCCTGTCGAAGCAAATTTCCGTGGAATAAACGCCGTGTCGGCACGGTTTTTGCCATATCATATAGGCGTGGCCCCGAACCACGCCACAAAACCCGCATCTGCATGAGCACATAAACACAACACCACGATTTTACGCGCATTGTCATAGTGTCGCGGCAATCCCGAAGCGTCGCCCGAACCCGGAGCGGCAGTCTGCGGATTGCCGCGCTTTTTCGCGAACCCGGCGTGAGTTCTTTAAAATTTTTAAAAAAACAATGCACTATGACGAAATCCTATGAACTTGTCGCAAGTTGCACATCCCACGGGAACGTGTGTTTCCTTGACACCGAACTCCTTCATCAAATGGTGGCCGACTTTGAGGCCGAGACGTCACATCTGGGCGTAAAATCGCGGCTAAGCCACCTGAGCCAACTTGTCCGAATATGCATCAGTGCCGGCTACAAGGCCACCGCCATCGGTCTGCTGCGTCAGGCGCTTGCACTGTGTTGCGCCGATGACTGGCGCTCAGGTCGTCTGCTACACGCTGCCGAAGCGTCGCGGATCGCACAGGAAATCGACAGCCTGCACGCCAGCCTCTTCGCGGGTATGAAACCCGACAGCCTCACCAGCGGTGTGCTCCGGCTGTACAAGGAAATCTACTGGCTCACCACGCTGGACAGGATTCCCGACCTTGTTGACTACTTCGGCGACCTGTGCCTGAGCGAACCCGACCTGCTCAGTCCGCGTGACTTGGAGCGGCTGGTGGCCCAACTGACGGCGTATCGCAGCAGAGTGCCGCTGATTCGGAAACCCACCTAAAAAAATGCCCGCGGATGTGTCCGCGGGTATTTTTGCGCTTCAAGATGGACTTGAACCAACGACCCCATGATTAACAGTCATGTGCTCTAACCAACTGAGCTATTGAAGCGTTTTTGGAAGAGTTTCGGAGCTTCCAATCTCCGTTGCGCTTCAAGATGGACTTGAACCAACGACCCCATGATTAACAGTCATGTGCTCTAACCAACTGAGCTATTGAAGCGTGCTTTGCAACTCTTTTCGGAATTGCGCTGCAAAGTTAATGCAAGTTTTTGGACTGGCAAAATTTTTTACCCAAAAAAATGACTTTTTTCTTTTTATGGTCTGCTTTGAGATGTGTTTAGGGTTGTTTTCCGAGAATGATATTTATCATAGCGTTGAGGTCGGCGATGTCAATGCTGCCGTCGTTGTTGAGGTCGGCGTTGACGTTTGTCCGGTTTTCGAGGATGAGCGAGATGATTGCGTTGAGGTCGGCGATGTCAACGATGTTGTCGTTGTTGATGTCGCCCGGGACGTGTTCGCTCAGTGTGACGGATTGCACGTTGCTCCATCCGCCGAATGTGTTGTCGGGGAAGAAGGCTCGGGTGGCGTACCGGTAGGTTCCGGTGGTCAGGTTGGCGACCGTTGCGGTTGTGGTGTCGGTTTGTAGGGTGGTGATGGTGTAGTCGGCGGTTCCGGCGAGGATTTGCACGTTTTGGAGGACAACTGCTTGTCCGGCGAGTGTTCGGAATCCGATTCGTTGCGCGCGTTTACGGTTGGTGGTGATTTCCACTTCGTAGTCCCGTGGTGTGTTGTCGCGTACGATGATGGTGTCGGCGTCGCCGGTTTCGGTGTTGATGATGGAGAGTTGGCAGTCGTTGAGGTTTTCGAAGGTTGCCGCGGTGAGGCGTACCACGACACGGTTGTTGTCGTTGCGTATGTCATTGTTGGGCGCGTAGGCGTAGGCGTAGGTGTTGTTGCCGGGTTTTCCGAGGCGGATGCCGCCGGTGTGCTGGAAGATGAGTTTTCCGGTCCAACCGGTGTTGTCGGTGTAGTTGTTCAGTGTGGATGCGATGTCGGATGTTGCCGTTTGCGTGCATTTACTGAAGGTTTCGTCAATGATGGGTGTTGAGGTGATGTTGTTGACGAGTCGGAGTTGGTAGGCTTGCGCGTTGATGGCGTTGATCCATTGTGCGGTGAAGGCGTCGGATGTGATGTCTTTGGCGGGTTGCAGCAGTGGAGCGCCTTTGTGCATACCGCACAGGAAGGTGGTTTCGAGTCCGAATCCGAAGTAGTTCTGTTTCGGATTTTTGGGTATCAGGCGGTAGGTTTTTCCGATTTCGAGGCCTGATACGGCTCCGTGGAAGTAGACTTGTGTGGTGTCTGATTTCGCGATTCTGACTCGTTCTGAGAAGATGCTTCCGAGAATCACGTCGGGGTCGTTGTCGTTGTCTTTAGTTTCTGCGACGAGCACTTCAAGCGGTTGCGCGAATGCATGTGTCCCGGTGTTGGTGATGGTTGCGATGGCGCAGACACTGTCGGGGAGCATTTCGGCGTATTCGGGTTGCAGGCTTTTGACGATTCGCAGGTTGAAACTGGGGCCTTCTCCGATGTAGAATGCGGGTGATGTTCCGATGAGTTTGTCGTTGACGAATAGCCGGATGGTGTATTCACCCTCGGTTGGCGTGTTGAAGATCGGGTGCAGTTCCCGTGTTCCGTTTTGCGGGAAGACAACGTCGTATTGTCTTGCGGTTGCCACGAGGGTGTCGTTTTGGTAGATGTCGTACCGGAGTGTTCCGGTGAACTCGTTGTTGTCGTTGTTGGTGATTGTTGCGAGGATGTGTGCCGGGTAATCTGAGTAGATGATCTGCTCTTCCACGCTGAGGTTGTCGAGTGTCAGGTTGAAGTCGGGACGTGCCTCTGAGATGTTGCAGCGTCGGTGTTTGATGTTGAGGTAGTAGTATCCGAGGGAGTTGATGGGTTTGTGGAAGGTTCGTGTCTGGTCGTCTTTGATTTGGAAGATGGGCACGAGCCGATAGTTTCCGTCGGGTATGGCCGCGGGTATGCGCAGTGAGGGGGTGACGTTGTAGGAGTTGTTCATTTCCACTCCGATGGCTGTGAGGTCGTTGAAAAGGGTGTAGACGGTTTGCTGGTTGTCTTCCCGCTGCACTTGGAATCCGACGTACAGTTTCACGGAGTCGGCCACGAGGCTTCCGTATCCGTGTCCGACGAAGTCGAGGCCGTTGAATGTGTATTTGATGGCGCTGTCGACGGGTATGTCGCTGTTTTTGCTGAAACTGATGGAGTTGTAGTATCCCTCCACTTCGGGTTGCAGTGTCTCGCCGTTGTCGGGTTGGATGTTGAAGATGGCCTCTTGTCCGAAGTTGAATCCGGCTTCGTAGTTTTGTCCGGTTTCGGGGTTGAGCAGCGAGAGGGCGAAATATCCGTTGAGGTCGCCATACCATCCCCAGTTGATGTGGAAACGTCCCTGGTCGTCGCATCCGTCGATTACGAACGCGTGTCCGTAACTCTCGCTTGAGCCTCCATAGAGCACGGGTCGTTGCGCGTTGAGTTCGTTGTGGATACGGTTGAGCCAGCTGTCGAGTTCGTTGGACTCACGACGGGCGTATTTCATTGCGGGGGAATAGGAGAAGTTGGACACAAGCGCGTTTGCGGCATAGATCATGGATGCTCCGCTTACTGAGCCGTAGCCTGTCCGGGCTGCGGCGCCGGCGTCGAATGCGAGTTGTGCCACGGCTTTTTGCGCGGCTTCGGGGATAACGGTTGTGGTGTCGTAGTGGGCGAGCATGTTGTCCCAGTCGTAGGCGTGGTCGAAGTTGGCCGAGAGTTGGACTCGGTTAAAGAAGTTGTTGTCGAGCAGGAAGGTGTATGTGATGGAACCTTTTCCGCGTTCGGGCCATCGGTGGTATTTCATGATTTGGCTCATACCGATGGCAACGCAACCGGCGGCGGAGTTGACATCGACAAAGGTGATATTCGGCGGCACATTGTCGTCGGCTCTGGAGGTGGTGTATTGGGGAGCGTAGAGGTTGAAGGGAGTCTCTTGTCCCCAAGTGGTGGCGAGCAGTGGCGCTACGGGCGTGGTTTGCCGCGCTTCGGCGGTTTTTGTGTTCGGGTGTGTCTTGAGGTAGTTTATTTCCCGCTGGTATTGGTTGAGCCACCAGCGCATATTCTCGCTGATTCTGTCGTAGCGGAACGTTCCGGAGTCGGTGTATCCGATTACGGGCTGCACTTGGTCGGTCGCGGCCACGAGAATGTATCCCTGGTTCTCACCCTGATTGAAGACGTAGAAGTCGGTTTGCATTCCGGTTTGCGCTTGGTAGGCGAGCGTGAGTCGCGGAGTGTCGGTGTTGGCCGGCGCGCGTTTTGGGAGTTTGTTGTTGAGGAATTGGGCGGCGATCTGTTCGGCCTGGGTGAGTGTGATCTGTTCGGCGTAAGTGTTTCCGAGCAGAAGGGTCGCGAGGGTTAGTGCGAGAATATTGCGTTTCATTGTTGCTCGAGAATAAGATTGATTATCAGGTTGATATCCACCACGTTTGTGACGCCGTCGCTATTAAGGTCGGCTTCGGCGCTGTGGTTGCCTTGAAGAACGAGGTTGATCATGAGGTTAAGGTCTACCACATTGATGTTACCGTCGTTGTTCAGGTCGCCGGGAATGGTCTGGTTTCCGAGCGTGACGGTTGCGATGGAGCCCCATCCGCCGGTGGTTTGGTCGATATACATGGGCCGTGCGATGAGTTCAACGGTAGCGTTCTCGGGCAGGTTGTTGATGGCTACGGGCTGTGTTTCGGTGATGACGGATGTCAGGTTGAGGGTTTCGTCGGCGATGTGGAATCTCACGTTTTTGATGATAACCGCTCCGTCGGGGTTGGTTGTCCGGAAACCCACTTGTTGTGCGCGTCTTGATGTGACATCGATGACCACTCCGTAGTGGCGGAAAGTGGTGTCGGCAACGGTGATTTTGGTTGCCTTTGACGACTGCACGTCAACCAGTTCAAGTTCGCTGTTTCTGGACTTTTCAGGTGTGGCGGCGTCGAAGGTGACGTAGAGGCGTCCCGCTGTGGGCCTGAGGTCGAGTTTTGGCGAATAGATGTATCCTGTTCCGGATGTGGCGCCCGGGTATCCGATTCTGATGGCTCCGATTTCGGAGAATACGTTTTTCATCGAGGGCCAAGCGTTGTCGGCGAAAGATGTTATGTTGGAAGCGGTGATTCCCGTGTTTGGCCGTGTTCCGTGGCCGAAGGATTCCGTCAGCAGTGTGTTTTGTTCTGTCGGCGTGAAGGGCAGTCGGGCGAGGATTTCCACTTGCTCGGTGTTGGGGATGTGGTGCCAGGCGGCGGAGAGCGAGGTTGGTGTTACCGTGAGCGGCTCGTTGAACACGACAGCGGCTTTGTAAGTGCCGATGACGAAGTCGGCTTTGTTGCCGATGGTTTCGATGATGGCCGTTTCTTTGGGCTCGCGTGCGATGATGGAGTAGGTGTGGCTGTCTTCGAGGCCTTCGGCGGCTCCGAGGAAGCGCACCTGCACGGTGTCGCCCGGGGCTATGGTGACGCTGTCGGAGTAAACGCGGGCGATTATGTTAGAGGCCAGTGTCGGGTCTGCGCCGGGCTCGGTGATGAGCAGTTGAATGCGTCCGCTGTAGTCGTGGTCATAGGTGTTGGTGTAGGTTGCCGTGGCCTCGATGGCGTCGGGTCTGAGCAGTGGGTATGCCGGCGCGAGGGGAGTGGTTTCAATCAGTCGGAATCGTCCGCTTGCCTCAACGGTGAATGGTGTGGGTTGTCCCACGCGTTTTCCCTCGTTGTCAACGAGCACGAGTTGGTAGTTTCCGAGTGTGGGCGGGGCGTAGACCGAGCCTCTGAGCGTGTATTCTGCTCCGGGTGCGATGTCGACCATAAAGGCGTTTCCGCCCATGATGAGTGTGTCGCCGCGCACAACGTTGAGGCGGAGTTGGTCGAAGTATTCCTCTCCGGCGTTGTATACCGACATGTCCACCACGAGTGTGGCTGCTGTGTAGACACGCTCGTTGAGGATGTTGAGGTTGTTGAGCACGAGGTTGCCCGGGGTGATGGGCGCGACGAATCGTGCGGTGTCGTTTTTGATGTGGATCTCGTAGTAGGGTGGCCGTCCGATGGGCGGGTTGAAGAATCTGATGGAGTCGGTGTCGCTGAGTTGGTAGACGGCGCGCAGGCGGTAGGTTCCGTCGGGCAGGTGGGGGACGCTCACGTTTCCGCTGACGGTGTATGGGACGCTGTTTTCAATGCCCCGCACAGAACTCATTGTGGTTTCAACGATGGAGTCGTTCTGGTCGTAATACCGTGTTCCGAACCGGATTCTTTCGGGCATTTCGCCGTATCCGGTGAAGCAGAAGCCGTAGAAGTAGCGTTTCACGGCCGTTCCGCAGGGAATCACCTGCTTTTCGAAACTGATTCGGGAATAGTATCCCTCAATGGGCTGGGTGTTGATTTCTTGTCCGGTGTTTTTCTCAACTCCGAAGAGTGCCTCCTGGTCGCTGTTGTATCCTCCGGCATAGGAGCCGATTCCTTGCTCTGAGGGGTTGAGCATGGTCACGATGAAGTAACCGTCGCTTTTTCCGCCCCAGCCCCAGTTGACGTGGAAGTATCCGTTGGTGTCGTATCCGTCGAAGACGAAAGCGTGCCCTCCGCCGTTGGCTTGTCCGGCATAGTAGACGGGTCGTCCGGCATCGAGTTCGTCGCGCAGCATCTTTTCCCATTCGAGGATGGGCACGGCGTCGCGCCGTCCGAAGCGGATGCCCGGGCTATAGTCGAAGTGGTTGATCAGGGCGCGCATGGCGTAGCCCGAAGTCGCTCCCGACGAGCGTCCGTATTCCATCTCGCATGCCACACCCACATCGTAGACCAGCCGCGCCACGGCGTTGTTGTTCTCCGCTGTGGCGTTGGTGAATCCGTAGTGGTCGAGCATTTTGTCCCATTCGTAGGTTGATTGGCTGAAGTCGGCTGAGAGGGTGACGGAGTTGCCCTCCTCGCCGTTGAGGTTGAAGGTGTAGGTTTTCTGCCCGATGCCTTGGGGCGGCCATTTGTGGTAGTTCATGATTTGTGCCACGGCGATGGCCACACATCCGGCGGCGGCTTTCGAGGTGTTCACGGTCGGGCAAAGGTTGTTGAACGGTTCGCTCTGGTTCCACGTGGTGGTGAGTAGTGGCAGGACTTCTGTCTGCAGAGCGGAAGTTTGTTTTCGCGCGGCGTCGGGGTGGGTTTTGAGGTAGGCCATCTCGCGCTGGTAGTTGTCCAGCCAGTATCGCGCGTTGTCGGGCAGGTCGTTGTAGTTGAACGTTCCGTTGTCACTGAATCCGAGCACGGGAGTTGCCGTGTCGTCGCCGGCGATGATGACGAATCCGCCGTTGTCACGGTTGAAGACGTAGAAGTCGGTTGCCGCGGCGGACTTAGCCTCGTAAGCGAGGTTTACCGCTTCCGGTTTAACCGCCGGCGCGCGGCGTCCGGCGTGGCTGTTGAGGAAGTTGGCAGCCAGCCGAGAGGCCTGGTCTGCGCTGACGGGCGCGGCCGAGGCCGAAAGGGCAAGGCAGACCATCTGTACTGCCAGGTATAGTGACTTGTTGTTCATTTGTGTATAGTATAGATGGGTTATGAATAACCGAGTGTCTGATGGAATAATTCCAACAGACAAATTTACGACTAATCTCCGGGAATCGTTTTTGTTTTTACTGCTATTTTGGCTTTTTTTAATATAGTTAGGCAAACTGTAACAGTTGTTGCCGCCGCTTTCGCGCTCAGTCGGTGGATTGATTAGTTGTTCTTCTTGTAACTCAAAACGGCCCAAACGCCCATAACCGAGGCGATTGCCGTCAGTGCAAGCAACTGATGGACTATTTCCCGTAGACCGCCGCCGCGGATGAATACGGTTCTGATGGCGTCGATGAAGTAGTGCATCGGGTTGATGTAGGTGCTCAGGTATGCCCAGTTTGGCATCGACCGCGTGGGGGTAAACAGGCCCGAGAGCAACATCAGAATCACCACAAAAAACCACATCACCATCATCGCCTGCCGCATCGTGTCGCTATAATTGGAAACTATCAGGCCGAGCGACGAGAAGAACAGGGCCAACAGAACGGCCAGCAGGTAGATAAGCGCTATCGGGCCTTGACAGGTGATGCCGTAGATGGCCCAAGAGAGAATCAGGCACACCGTGAGCACAAGCATTCCGATCAGCCAATACGGAATGAGTTTGGCCAGGATAAACGCCCATTTGGAAACCGGCGTGACGTTGATCTGCTCAATCGTACCGGCTTCTTTTTCTCCCACGATGTTCAGCGCGGGCAAAAAGCCGCAGAGCATCATCATCAGTATTCCCATCAGTGCCGGAATCATGAACACTTTGTAACTCTGCCCCTTGTTGTACAGGTTCAAGACCTCGGGCTCCCGGAGCGCGAGGTCGGCATCCCGATTGCCGGAGATGAGAATCCGGGACAGGTAGGTAGCGCCGATATTGCCCTTGGTGCCGTTGACTGCATTGGCGGCGATGAGTATTTGCGGTTGCAGTCCGAGCGTGATGTCACGGCTGTAACCCGGCGGGATTTCCACAATCACGTCAACCTTGCTTCGCTCCACCTCGCGAAGCGCCTCGGAGTAAGAGTTCTTCAAACCGCTGAAAAGAAAATAACCGCTTGCCTGAATGGAATGGACAAACTCTTGCGAGCGCGTGGACCGGTCGTAGTCCACAACGGCCACGCGAATGTCCTTCACTTCCTGGTTCATCACCCACGGCATCACGCACATGATCATGATGGGAAATGCCAGTATAATCCTCGGCATAAACGAGTTGCGCCGGATTTGGAGAAACTCTTTCTGTAAAAGATAGCGGATGGTCATACGTCAGAACGGTTTCTAAACATTTTCAGAGAGATAAACATCAGCGCGGCGGTCATTGCCGTGAGCACGCCCACCTCGCGGAGCACGCTTTCGATGCCCACGCCCATGATCATCAGTTTCCGCATCGCCTCGATGTAGTAGCGCGGCGGGATTACGGCCGAGACCCATTGCAGAATCCGCGGCATGGACTCCACGGGGAAGAGCATGCCCGAGAGCATGACCGTGGGCAGGAGCAGCACCATCGCCGACACCAGCAGCGCCACGAACTGCGTCTTGGCCACATTGGAAATGAGCAGTCCCAGCGACAGGGCGAGCAGGATGTAGATGATTGAGACCACAATGATCCAGCCCACCCCGCCCGCGAGCGGAACACCGAGCACCCACACCGACATGGCCAGAATCACAATCAGGATCAGAAAGGCTTGAGCCAGATAGGGCACGGCTTTGGCGATGATAATCATCAGGGGTTTTACGGGCGAGACGAGTAGCACGTCCATCGTGCCGGTTTCTTTCTCCCGAACGATTGAAACCGAGGTCATCATCGTGCAGATCAGCAGCAGGAGCATACCCATAATCGCGGGCACGAAGTTGTAGGCCGACTTCATTCGGGGATTATAGAGCATTTTCGTGTTTACCGGCGAATGTTGTTGGTTGGCAATCACTTGCGTCGCATAAACGGTCCATTGACTGGCCATGTTGGGGTCACATCCGTCGACGATAAACTGGATGCCGGATTTCTTTGACGCGAAGTCGTGTCCGAATACGATGGCGATGTCGGCCTTTTGTGACCTGATCAGCCGCTCGGCTTCGGCCGGCGTGGGTACGGCGGCGACAATCGTGAAGTATTCCGACGCACTGAGGCGGTTCACCGTCTGTTGGGTGATGTGGTCGGTTTGCGAGGTGACAACTACGGTGCGTACGTTTCTCACGTCGTTGGTGATGGCAAATCCGAACAGGAGCATCAGCACGATGGGCATGCCGAACAGGATGAGCATCGTGCGCCTGTCGCGCAGAATGTGGCGCGTTTCCTTGATGACAAAACTTGTAAACCGGTTCATGTCTCAATCGGCGCTTCGCGTCGCCTGACGCGCTAAATGGGTGAATACGTGGCTCATATCGGGCTGGTTGAATTGCTGTTTCAACTGTTCGGGAGTTCCGATGGCTTTGATTTTTCCGTCGACCATGATACTGATCCGGTCGCAGTATTCGGCCTCGTCCATATAGTGTGTGGTGACAAAGATGGTGATTCCCCGCTTGGCTGCGTCGTAAATCAGTTCCCAGAACTGGCGGCGTGTGGCGGGGTCAACCCCACCGGTGGGCTCATCGAGGAAAACGATGCTCGGCTCATGAAAAATCGACACGGAGAAAGCCAGTTTCTGTTTCCAGCCCAAAGGCAGCGAGCGCACCAGGTCGTCGGCATGCGACTCAAAGTCCAGACGTTTGAGCAAGTCGGCGGTTTTGGTTTTAATCTCGGCATCGCCCATTCCGTAGATTCCGGCGAAAAGGCGGATGTTCTCGGCCACGGTAAGGTCTTCGTAGAGCGAGAACCGTTGCGACATGTAGCCGATGTGTCGTTTGATTTGCTCGTGCTCGGTTCGGATGTCGAATCCTGCCACGCGACCGGTTCCGCCCGTGGGTTGATTCAGCCCGGTGAGCATATGCATGGCGGTGGTTTTTCCGGCCCCGTTTGCCCCGAGGAAACCGAAGATTTCTCCCTTGCGGACGTTGAACGAGATGTCGTCAACGGCGTGGAAGGTTCCGAACGCTTTCACGAGGTGGGATACTTCGATTACGTTTTCATCTTGTACAGATGTCGGAGTCCCGTCTGTCAGTCCGGGCGGATTGAACACGTCGGCGAAGCGGTCAAGTATCGCCTCGGGTGTGTCCACGTCCATCAGGCGTCCCTGGCTGAGAAAGGCCACGCGCCCGCATTGGCGAACCTCGTCAAGATACGGTGTTGAAGCCATAATCGTCAGCCCGCGCTGCTTGAGCATAGCCAGCATTTCCCACAATTCCTTCCGGCTCACGGGGTCGACACCGGTGGTTGGCTCGTCGAGAAACAGTACGCTCGGCTGATGCACCAGCGCGCACGAGAGCGCCAACTTCTGTTTCATTCCGCCCGAGAGCGCGCCGGCCTTGCGTTTCTCAAACGGCTCTATCTGGGCGTAAATCGCGCGAATGCTGTCATAGCCTTGCTCGACGGTGGTGCCGAACAGGGTGGCGAAAAATTCCAGATTCTCCCGAACGGTCAGGTCCGGGTACAGCGAGAATTTCCCGGGCATATACCCCACCCGGCGACGGATTTGCCTCATGTCGGTCACCACGTCGAATCCCTCCACACTGGCCGTGCCGGCGTCGGGCAGGAGCAGCGTGCACAGAATGCGGAAGATTGTGGTCTTACCCGCTCCGTCGGGGCCGATAAGGCCGAACATCTCGCCTTGTGGAACGGTGAACGACACCTTGTCGAGCGCCGTCACACCACCGTAACGCTTCTCAATTCCGGTCACTTCAATCGCATTCATAAGATGAGCCTCCCACTTGGAGTTAAAACTTGACCTCTCCGTACATTCCTATTTTGATTACTCCGTCGTTTTTGACGAGAATCTTGACGGCATACACCAGGTCGGCGCGCTCGTCGTCGGTCAGGATGGTTTTGGGCGTGAACTCCGACCGGTCGCTGATCCATGACACGGTGCCTTTATACGCTTTGCGGTTGTCCTTTCCGAAGTCGGCGAACACGGTCACTTCCTGCCCGACTTTGACTGAGGCCAACTGACCCGAGGTGACATACGCCCGGAGATACATCCGCTCGACATCGGCGATTTTGAACAGGGGCTTGCCGATGTTGACAAACTCACCCCGCTCGGCGTACTTCTCGAGCACGGTGCCGCGGATGGGGGCGGTGATGCGGGTGTCGTTGATGTTCTCGTTCACCTGCTCACGCTGCACCCCGATACCGGCGCGCTTGGCGTCGATGCTCTTTTTTTGTGCTTCGAGGCCGCGACTTTGTTGGCGCAGGCTTTCGTTGGCGCTTCGCAGTTGCTCCCGCGTGGCCGCAAGTTGGCGCTCAAGCACGCGGATCTGCTGGTCGATGTCGTCAACCTGCTTGCGCGGAGCGGCGCCGTCGCGAACCAGTTCCTCAAAGCGTTGTCGCTCGCGCTTGGCATTGCTGATTTGCTGCCTGATTACGGCGATTTGGCGCTCGGAGTCAAGGATTTTGCTGTCGGTTGCGGCGCGATTCGCTTCCAGCGCGGCGCGGTCGGCGCTCAATCCGTCGGAGGTGGTTTCCAACTGTTGCGACTGCAAGATGAGTTTCTTTGCGTCGATGCTGCCCACTTGCTGGTCGGCATTGAGCGTTTTGCCCTCGGTCACATCAAATGAGACCAACTCGCCCGTCGCTTTGGCCGACACCGTGACTTCGGTCGCCTCGAATGTGCCCGTGGCGTCGTAGGCCTTCTCGGAGTTGCCGCATGAGCCCAGCAGTAACGCTATTCCTGCCGTGATGATTGTTATCTTATTCATATTCAGTTATTGGTTGTGAATTTCAGGTCATAAATTTCTTTCAGCAGTTCGATTTCGTGAATCGACTTTTGAAGTTTCGCGGTGTTTTCCGCGTTGATTTCCCGCAGCAGGCCGTAGATGTCGATAATGCCGTGGTTGAGTTTCGACTCGGTGGAGAACCGCACGCGCTCGCGCAGGGCGATGATTTCGTCATCACGGCTCAGGGTGTTTTTGAATCGGCTGATGTTTTGTTCATGAGTGATTTCGTTCATCGACTTGTTGAGCAGGAACACATCGCGGTTGTTCTCGATGGATTGGCGGCTGAGTTGGATTTTCGCCTTGTCGTTGTGCCGGGTGTACAGCGCGCCCAAGTTCCATGTCAGCCGCAATCCCAGCAGGCCGTTGAGCGACATCCGGCGGCGCATCATGTCCTCAAACATGTTCATTCCCGGATAGCCGTAATATCCCTGCGCGAACAGGCCGAGTTTGGGCAGGATGGCCGCGTTCAGCGCCCGCTCCCGCGCGTCGGCGTGGCGGAGTTGGGCGTCGAAGAGCCGCAGTTCGGGGCGGTTGTCCGCCGCGGTGGATGTTTCCGCCGGTTCGGGTTTGACCGGCGCGGTCACCGGTATGCCGCAGAAAACACTCATCACCTTCGCGGCCATATCGCGCCGCGCCTGCAGGCTCTCCAATTGCTGCTGAACGTTCAGCCGCTCGGCTTTGATGTTCAGATAGTCGCTTTGCGCGGCCGTGCCTTTCTCGTACATCGACTGGAGTTTCTTCTCGTTGGCCGAAAGCAGACCCGCGAGGTCGGTATTCAACTGAATCTGCCCGTCAAGCAGGAGAATGGCGAAAAACATCTCGTTGACACGTTTGCGCACCTGATAGAGGGTAACCTCGGTCTGCAGGGTTTCCACCTCGCCTTGCGCGCGGGCAAGTTCCTTTTGGGATTTGATCGCTCCGCCGTCATAAACGGTCTGCTGCAGGTCGATTCCTATCCGGTACTGGTCTTTTTTCAGCCCCCGCATGTCGATTCCCATCTGCCGATACAGCGACTGCATCGACTCGGGAAACGCCGTCACGTCGCTTTGAAGCGTGGCCTGCGCCGTGGCCGTCACCTGGGGCAGCCAGTTTTTCGAGATGTTGCCCAAAGTCAGGTCGGTCGTTTTCGCGATCAGGTCATACTGCCGGATGAGCGGATAGTTGCGCTCGGCCGAGTGTTGGCACTGTTCCAGCGTCTGCCCGAACGCCGCTATCGGCAGCAGAATGAGTGCTATAAGTAATTTGTCCATAATCTGAAGTGATTGTTTTCGAGTGCAAAGTTACGCACATCCCCCCACAGCGGTGTTATCCAAACCAATGAAGTAATGTTCTTTTTGTTGGATTTGTGTACAAAATAACGGTTGTAACCCCGGAAATTATTATCTTTGCGTCGGATTTTATAACGAGCATATCTATGAAAAAGCAGCCCCAACTGATGAACCTTCCCCGGATTCGCGACATCGTCAAGCCCCACGAGCGTGAAATCAGCCGGTGGATATATCTCGACAGCCACATCGTCATCGCGCGTGATTTCAAGCACCTGCTTCCGCTGATCATCAGGCAGCAGCCGCCATTCTCCATCGACGACCGGCGACTGGGAATCATCATCTCCGGAGAGGCCAGGGTGAATATCAACCTTGTGGACAAACACTACACACCGGGCTCGCTGGTCTATATCGGTCCGGGCTCCATCATCAGTCCGATAAGTTACACCGACGACATAAAACTGTGCGGTTTCGGAGTTCCGGCGGATTTCCCGCTGCCGTTCACTCCCGGTCAGCTGCCCCAGGCTTTCAACGGACAGGTGCGCGACTTTCAGATACCCGCAACGCAAACCGACATCGCCACCGCCCGGCACATCCTCGCCACGATGTGGCACATCGTGCACCAACCCGACTACAACCTGCACAGTGTCGCCCATCTGATTGCCGCACAGATGTATCATTACGATACGCTTTTCCACCGGCTCGCCGATAGTCGGCAAAGCACCCAGCCGCGGGAACTGAACATTTTCGACCGGTTCATCTACCTTGTCAACCAGCACGCGCAATCGGAACACCAGATTGGCTTTTACGCGCGAAAGATGTGCCTTTCGGAACGGTATCTGAGCACGGTGATCCGTCAGGCCAGCGGAGTCACCGCCAAAGAGTGGATCGACCGCGCCATCATCACCCGCATCAAGGTTGAACTGCGCCATTCCCAAAAGAGCATCGCCCAAATCGCTGAAATGATGAACTTCCCCAACCCGTCGTTCTTTTCGAAATACTTCAAGCGTCTCACCGGCCTCACCCCGGCGCAGTTCAGGGAGTTATAACCCCGCTTTGAAATTTCCACCGAAACCGGCGGGAACTAATCAGCGAATAAGTCATCAAGGAGCACCACTTGCTGTACCGATTCAGCATGGCGTGTTCCGGTAATGCCATAGGTGGAGATGAGTGTGGTGTGGAGTGACTTGGAAGTTCCCGTGCGGGCACGGAATGTTTCCTTTCGGTCGATAAGTTTTTGGGCATATTCACTATCGACGGCGAATTTCCTACCGGTGAATTTCATCTCGCACAGGTTAATGGTGTTGTCTCTCCGGTCGATGAGCAGGTCGATTTGCGTGCCATGGTGATTGACACCATTGTGGTCGGTGAAAGGTGGTGATGACCACGAGCACACTTCACTAAGCACCCCCGAGATGCCGAGTTTTCGCTTAATTTGCTGAACATGGAGAAGGCAAACTTGCTCAAACGCATGTCCCTGCCAGTTGTTTCGGGTGGGATTGTCGTTCATGTTTTGCCAGAAGTTCCGGTCTTGGCTATCAGAATGTGAAACGAAACGCAGATGGAACAGCGTGAACAAATCGGTCAATTGGAACATCTGCCCCCGCTCTTTCTTGGCGAAAGCCTTGTATTTTCGCAGGAAATCACATCGGCAGAGATTGTTGAGGATTTCGGTCAGTTGTCCGCCGTTGTTCATTTTCAGGCGACTCCGCAGTTCTTGGCGCGTCATGCCCGCAGGTTGTTTCGAAAGAAGTTCAACCACCTGCCGGTAAGTTTTCGAGTCCTTGAACAAAGAACGGAAAATGAAGTCAAACTCAGTCCGGAGCACTGCTCCCTGGCTGAAAAACAACTCATCGATATTCTCGTTGAGCGACATGTTAGGGTTGAGCATATCGAGGTAATACGGGATTCCGCCCAACGACATATAGGCCTGGGTGATTTGATAACGGCTCCAGTCAAAGTGCCTGTCCCGAAGGAACAGTTCGGTTTCATTCAGAGTGAATGGGCGCAGATAGATTTGTCGATTCACGCGACCATGCAAACCGCCCCGGTCGCCAATCAGTTTAGACAGCATCCAAGTTGTGGCCGAACCACATACAAAGATTTTGATACCCCGGCGAGACGATGCCCAAGTGTTCCAAAAGTAACTGAATGCCGCGAGGAAGTTCGACTTGGGCGTATCCAACCACGGCATTTCGTCGATAAACACGACAATTTTCTCTTTATCAAGCGACGACAAATAAGTACGCAGCTGCTCAAAAGCGTCAAACCAGTTTTTGACACCGGGCCATACACGCCCGGAATACCGTTGAAGTTCAGTCTTAAAAAGCGCGAGTTGCGTATGTCGCGGAGTATTGTACGAGCCGGTAAAACAGAAATCGAATTGCCCGTGAAAGAATTGCTTAATCAGGAAGGTTTTACCCACACGGCGCCGGCCATACACAGCCACGAGTTCGGCTTTGTCGGTGTCGTAATACTCCTGTATAAGACGCTGTTCTCGCTCGCGTCCGATGATAAGGGAGGTGCTGTCCATAACTGAGGTGTTTTCGATGTCGCAAATGTAGCAAAAAAATCCGATACCGGCTCCGTAAGTGGTTAAATAATCGCGTTACGGAGCCACTATCGGGTGATTTTCACCGAAACCGGTGGGAAAAATAGGCATATACCGGAATCTGTGAAGAACCTGTCTGCCAATGGACCTGATTACAGATTATGTCTTTTTGCCCCATCAGTGACACAAGTTTTGTCTTTTTGTCCCCTTGTCAACGCGGGGTATTTCTGTCTTATTAACAAGGGATTAGTGGACGGAAATGGAATCTCCTCAAGTTTCTGAAATGTTATCGCATCGGTTTGACAAGGACTTAGTGCCAAAGGCGCGAACGACTTTCCTGGAATTTTTTCGGTATTCGGTGATTATTTGCGCTTGTGGTGGCTTGTTTGTTCACTTTTTGAAGTATCCTCCGGTGATGAGAAGTTGGTTCACGATGTCGGTGGAATCGGTTGATGTGGTTGACGGCGTGGTGACGGGGAACCGCAGCAGGCTGTGGCCGAGGCCTTTCCATGCGTACCGGTTCGCGCCGAGCAGGTCGAGCAGGGTGGGGTAGAGGTCGATTTGTCCGAAGGGTAGGTCGATGGTTTTTCCGTAAGGCGTGCCTCGGATGATGAGCACACCGTTGTCGCCTTCGGGGTCAAGCGAGCGTCGTCCGATGGGAGAGTGGTCGACGTATTCGGTGTGGTCGGAAGCGATGATGAGCAGGGTGCCCCGGTCAATTCGGGTGAGGAAGTGCGCCAGTGCCCGGTCGAACAGATGTGCCCGCTCGAGGTAACACCGCACGTCGGGCGTGTAGGCGTTGGAGCGCTGAATCCATGAGGTGTCGCTCAGGGCGGTGTTGTAGGGCGAGTGCATACCGGCGGTGTGGATCAGGGCGAGATAAGGTTGCGTTTGCTCGCGCATGTGTCGCGTGGCGTGTTGCAGCAGGGTGTAGTCCACGCGGTAGTTGTTGGCTTTGATGTCGTTGGCGATTTGCGCGCGTCCGTAGAAGTGTTGAAAGCCGTAGTTCGCGGCCATGTTCTCGACGTTCCACAACGAGGGTTCGTCGCAACAGGCGTAGAAACTGCTGTAACCGTCAAGTGCCCTGAGCAGGGTGGGGTAGTTCCCGTCGGGATAGGTGTTCGCCACTGCCTGCACGGGCAGGGGTAGCAGGCCGGTGTTGTAGATGAAGATTCCGTCGGACGACCGTCCGTTGCGCACCTGCGTTTTCATCTGCAGGGCAACGATGTTGGCGCTGTCGCGGCAGAGCGCGTTGAGTGTGGGGGTGACTTCTCGGTTGTCGATTCGCAGGTCGATTACCCACGCGTTGAGCGATTCCACCACGAGCAGAACCACGTTGGGTCGGTCGCCGGCGGCGAAGCGATTGTCGGTGTAGTGGGGCCGGTTGGCGAGGTATCGGCTGATTTGCTCTCGCTCGCTGTCGGAGAGGCGCTTGTGCGCGAACACGGCGTTGTGCGCGCTGTACAGGGCGTAGGCGACGGCGCCGTTGAGGTTGAGGTAGTCGCCCTGCCGGGTCCACATGATGGCGTAGTCGTTGCGCAACTGGTCGGCGTAAGAGGGGTTCTCGTCAACGATTTGGTGGGCGTAGGTGGAGGCGAGTCGAATGAATGCGAAAATCAGCAGTCCGGTTCCGGCGGCGAGCAGACGTGTTGAGATGGTCGGGTTGTAGCGGTTCAGACTGTCGCGGAACCATATCCGGTAGGCGATGAGCAGCAACGCCGGCGGCAGCAGCACTTCGAGCAGTCGCGGTGAGAGCGCGCCGGCGACGCTTGACAGTAGCGTGGGGCCGACGTTTTCCACGAGCACGAACGAGCCGAAGGGCATCAGGTCGTGGTAGGTTGGGATGTAGAGCAACTGCGCCGTACACCAGAGCGTTACCATTCCGATTGCGGCCCAGATCCAGCGGCGGTGCCGCGCGGGCAGAAGGACGGCGGGAGTGAGCAGGACGAGGGCGTCGCCGACGTTGTTTGCCACGAAGCCGAGCAGGCTCAGCGGCGTGAGTTGGCTGAGCCAGTTCGGGGTGATGTGTCTGTTGAATTGGTAGGTGACGGCAAACAGTTGCACCGTGACACACATCGCGGCGAGCGCGAAAAAGATGGCACTTCGTGCTTTGTGGTGTTTGCCGTGTTCGCCGGTCATTCGAATGTGAAGCGTTTCAGAATGATTTGCACGTCACTGTCCATCACCGGCACGTTAACAACCTCGTATCGGCTCTTTTCGGGGTGCAGCACCACGAGGTTCATTTTAGAGACGCGCAGGCCGTAGTTGTTCTGGAGGATATACCGGTAGAGGTTCTGTTGCAGGCAGTAGTGCATGTAGGTGGTGTCGGTGAGGTGTTCGAGCCCGTTAAGGCCGGAGTCCCATTGGTTTTTCTCGTCCGGGTTGATTTTGTTGCTTCGTTTCCAGTCGTAGATTTCCATGGTTCCGTCGGGTCGGCGGCAAAGCAGGTCGATTGTTCCGGCGATTCGGTGATTGGGGTCGAACACGCGCCATTCGGTACGGAAGGGTGTGTATTCGGTGTCTCGGTCGAAGTCGAGGAAGTATTGCCACTCGTGCGCGATGTTGATTATCTCGTCACACACGATGTGGTCGGCGCATTGTGGCTCTTGACCGGCGTACTGGAAGTGGTAGTTGAGTTCGGGTGTTGTTTTTCCGTTGAGGAAGTCCTCGATTTGTTTGTGCAGGAAAGTTCCCGTTCCGGAGGCGCGTTTTCCTTTCACGTCCCATTGCTCGCGCAGGAGCGCTGCCGCAGCCTCGTTGTTGTCCGATTTTCTTAAGCTCCAGTAGCGTGTGTCGAATTTTTTGAAGAATTGGCCCACCACGCTGCTCACGGGCATAAGTTTGCCTATTTCGTGGCACACATAGGTGTGTGTCTCTTCGGTGAAGTTGATTTGTTCGTCTTGCGGGAATTTCAGGTCAGATCCGTCAAGGTTTTTCATGTGTAAGGGATTTAAGTGTTATTTGGGCATAAACCGACTGTGGTCTTCGGGGTCGGGTTGTTTCGGGATTTCGGGGGGTGTGGGTTCGGTCGGCTCGGGTTGTTGCCGGTGTTGCCTGTCGCGTCGCCAGTGCTGCACCTCGTCGGAGACTTTGTTTCCGAGCGACCGGATGTCCTCGAATCCGCGGTCAATTCCCTCGTCAACGGCTTTTTCGATGCGCTCGTTGAACTTGAATGGCAGGAACGACATGATTTGCGTTACCAGCGCGGCCACGAGCAAGCCGCACGACAATCGGTATCCGATACCGAGTCCGACGATGGAAAACCCCTCGCCGATGTCATTCGAGGGGGTAACTTCGGGCATGTGCGAGAGGCTTATTTCGTGGAAGTTGGCTGTGGTATGGAAGAAATACAATCCCATTAGGACGCAGATCAGGGCGGCATATCCCCAACGCCGGTTGTGCAGGGTGTTGAAGCCGATAGCGGCGAAGCAGGCGAGGAAAGGCAGCAGCGCGTAAACCGTGTTGCCGAGGCTGAAGTGGCGCGAGATGGTGCCGGCGGTGTAACTGAATCCTGTCAGGCTGCCTTGAAACGAGATTTCATAGAACGGCAGGAAGGCATAGCACACCAACGACAGCACGAGCAATATGTTGGTAATGGGTTTCATAGTGGAATGTCGACTTGATTTTGGCGCGAGCCGAGAAAAAGTTAGTAACTGCGAAGTTACCACCTTTTGGTGTACCAGCGGCAAAAACGCTGTTTTATTTAAGTTTTTTTAGGAGTGTGGTTGGTCTTCCGGCGCTAAGCCATGTCAAACGGGAAGATAATCCGAATCCGAAACTTGAGTGTTTCCATGTTGTCCATGTTGTTGAGGATAACGACAACGTGAACAACTATGACAACTTTTCATATTATCAGATTGTGGATTATTTCTTCTATGTAATTTCCAATTACGTGTAAAATTCAGACCATCCACAGTGGATGGCAAGGAGGGATGCATCTACTTCTATATTATCCATAACCTCGTAGTCCGCTAGCTGAATATAGACTATCGCATCTTTGCAAACAAATGGGATCCGCCAGCGGAATGTATTATC
>CACYCT010000022.1 GCA_902772965.1 uncultured Bacteroidales bacterium
AAGTTAGAGGGGGTGCCGCGAAGCGGCGGGGGCGTGTGTCCGTTAGTAGCAAACCGGCGTGTGTGGCTGATGCAAGCAAACCTGCGACGGGGGGGGCGTGTGTCTGATACAGCGACAAAAATTTTTCACCGTCAACAGATTTCAGACGGATTGGAATCAACCGATAACCCCGGAAATAGTTGCACTTCCACAGTCAAAAGTATTAATATGTTTGAAATAATGTAAATAATTTATAAAATAATTTTTCCATATGTGTTTACTATCGAAAAACGTTGTAAATTTGCACACTGACTAAACGACACACAGGCGCCATGTCCCCTCGGCGGGCTAATGAATCCCATAGCGCCGTATGTTAAAAAGGGAAATACAGGCTGATATGCTTACGCAGATTTATAACGGACACATTCTCACACCCGAAGGTTGGATCAACTCCGGCTCGGTGGTTATAGAAGACGGCAGGATTGATGAGGTGACCCGAAGCAGTCACATCATCGACCGCGCCGACGTGAAGGTTGACGCCGAGGGTATGCACGTTGTGCCCGGCGGCATTGAGTTGCACTGCCACGGAGGTGGCGGCAGCGACTTTATGGAAGGCACAGAGGAGGCGTTCCGAACTGCCGTGAACGCGCACATGCGGCACGGAACAACGGCGATTTTCCCCACACTGTCGTCAGCCACCTTGCCACTGATCGAGAAAGCCTGTGAGACATGCTCGCAGATGATGCGGCAGCCCGGCACCGCCATTATGGGGCTTCACCTTGAAGGACCCTATTTCAACCCCCGCAAAGCCGGAGCGCAGATGCCCGACGCCATTCGAATGCCCGACCCGAGCGAGTACACACACATCGTGGAGGACTACGACTGCCTGCGCCGATGGGACGTGGCTCCAGAACTGCCCGGAGCCATTGAGATGGGACACTACATCACCGGCAAGGGTATCATCGCCGCCATCGGTCACACCGCCGCCGAGTATCCCGACGTGAAAGCCGCCTACGAGGCCGGTTACAGCCACGTGACCCACTTCTACAACGGCATGCCCGGTTTCCACAACGTGCGCGAATACAAGCACGCCGGAACGGTCGAGGCTGTGTATCTGCTCGAGAACATGACCGTGGAGGTGATAGCCGACGGCATACATGTGCCGATTCCGATTCTTCGCCTGATTCACCGCATGAAAGGCGTCGAACGGACGGCGCTGATCACCGACGCCCTCGCCGTGACCGCCAGCGACAGCAAACGCGCGTTCGACCCCCGTGTGATCATCGAAGACGGTGTGTGCAAACTCTCCGACCGATCGGCATTGGCCGGAAGCATCGCCACGATGGACCGCCTGATCCGAACCTGCGTCCGGCAGGCCGGAATCCCGCTCCACGACGCCGTGCGCATGGCAAGCGAGACACCCGCACGCATTATGGGAATCTACGACCGAAAAGGATCCATCCAACGCGGAAAAGACGCCGACATACTCCTCTTTGACGACAACATCGACCTCCACGCCGTGTACGCAATGGGGAAACGGGTGGAGTGAAGGCGCCGCAACGAAGTCATCAGAACAATTCGCAACAGACCCGAATTAAACTCGGGCGTGTTTTGCAGGTCTAATTCCCACAAAACACACGCTACAGATGAACACCTTACGCCACAAAATCATCGCCGTCGCCCTGCTCGCGCTCACCACCCTGTCCGCAGGCGCATACGACTTCGCCGGAGAACGACTCCAGTACCAAATCGTTTACCAATGGGGAGTAATCTGGAAGCACGCCGGCGACGCCACCCTATCGATGAAACGGGCCGGAACGGGCTACCTGGCCACACTCACGGGAAAAACCCGCTCGTGGGCCGACAAGGTTTACCCCGTGCGCGACACGCTCCTGTGCACGCTCAACAGCAAACTCCAACCGCTCAAATACGAGAAACTCACCCACGAGAAGGACTACCACGCGCGCGACATCGTCGAGTTCAGCTACAACTACAGCCACACCAACGCCCGCTGCAAGCGAATCCGAAAGTCGGGCACGCAAGAACTCACCCTGAGCGCCAAGTGCCAGGCCTACGACATGCTCAGCGTGTTCTATATGCTGCGCACGCTCGACTTTGACCAGATGGCCTCATCGAAAAAACCGCACACCACAGTTATCTTCTCCGGAAAAGAGAAAGAGTACCTCACCATCACGTCAAAAGGGCGCGGGAAAGTCAAACTCCGCAACGGCACACGCCACGACGCCTACCACATCGTTTTCAAGTTCACACAGAAAAACGGCACCAAGTCGAGCGACAACATCGACGCGTGGATTTCCACCGACGAAAGCCACAAACCACTCCTGTTGGTGGGACATCTACCTGTGGGACAGGTGAAATGCTACCTCGCCAACTGACCCTCGGGCGCACTCAACGCCGCCGAAGGGTGATAAAGTCGTAATCAAACGGATTGCGCCCGTCGGCCGTGTGGCGCTCAAGTTCCACTTCTTCCCACACCCCCGGGTCAATCTCGGGGAAGAACGTGTCGGCCTCGGGAAACCGGGCGTGAATGCGCGTGAGGTGGATGGTTGTCAACAACTCAAACGACTGCTGATAGATTTGCCCGCCGCCGATGATTACCGGTTCGGCGGTGGCCACCTGCAGAGCCTGACCGATGGAAGCCACGGGCACGGCGCCCCACGGACGGTAATCGCGCCGGCGCGTGATCACGATGTTCTGGCGCGACGGCAGCGGGCCGCGGGGCAGAGACTCAAACGTGGTTCGCCCCATCACAACGGCTCGGCCGAGCGTGAGGCGTTTGAAATGGGCCAGGTCGGCCGGCAAATGGCAGAGCAGGCCACCGCGGTGTCCGATGGCTCCATTTAAGTCGATGGCTACGATAGCCGAGAGTGTGTGAGGCTTCATCGATGTTTATTTATTCACGGTTTTCCACACTTTCAATGTGCGCGTGTCGTGGTCCGGCACCACGCCCACTTTCTCGCGCGGGTCTCCATAATCGGTAGTGAGTCAGTTGCGTTGGTCGATTTGCGCGTCGAACAAGATTCGGAGAATCATCTCGAAGTCCCGCTCCGTTTCGTTCACATAAACAAAGCGCTCGCTTCTTGGAATCCCCTCCCTCTCCGGCAAGAAGGCATCTGTTCTTTAGCATATGCACGCAAATTTCGGCAAAATTACTAAAAAACTTTGATATCTTACTATGGCTGTCCGATAAAATTATGTCTCTGTAAGGCGAATCAATAGTCGCTACGCGAGAAATCTTACAAATCTATTCAAATCACACATTTGCAAAGGCTTCTGTCCGTAAGACAAGAAACTACATAAAGAATCCGCAACCGAGTAAGGTAAAAAGTTGTCCCGGATGTTTCCGTTGTCGTTATCTTTATCCCCAACAACTTGAACAACAGGGACAACATTAACACTCGGATTTGGAATACCATGCAGTTTGACAGGGCACAGCGCCGGAGGCGCGGGCGGGTCGAAGACCCGACTTTGTGCGAAAAATGCGATTAAGCGAGAGCCATACGAGCTTGCTCGTAGATGGCCGAGCGTGAGCATTTTATCCAACGACCATGCGAGAGCCTCGAAGAGGGTCGACGCTTGGTCATCGGTCACGCGCGTAAGC
>CACYCT010000023.1 GCA_902772965.1 uncultured Bacteroidales bacterium
CATGCTCATCACACCCGAGCAGCGCATGCTGGCACCCCTATTACCAACCCAAGCCTGATTTGGGTGTCCCATTGTCGAAGTCAGGAGCCTGAAGGATTTTTTATTTTAATTCTCCCGCAATTACATTTTGTTTTATTTTTATATTATGCAGAAAAAACTTACATCATTTATCAGCCCGATTGTAAGACTGTCGGTGCTGATTCTCCTTGCCATGCACCCGATGTTATCGCGCGCCGCGGTCACCACCAAGACGGTTACGTTTAATCCGTACGGTTATGAGGCTGACGATACCGAGTCACCGGATGAATCCGACTACAGCCGATTCATCGATCTCGGGCAATACGGCCGTTACGGCTTGTGCATTTCCACTATTTTTACAGGTGGGGAGACTTCATCCTGCTATGGCCACAAGTCGCATTTTCTGAATAATGGCGATTACCGTTGGCACATCTTGGAAGTCGCTCCCATTGATGGTACGCTCGACGAGACGAATGTCGTAGTGAATGTCACGAGGGTGTCTGTCTATTTGCCGTCTTACACGTTAAGTGATAAAGTGCGGACTGTATCAGGAAAAACTTTGTACTACCAAAGCTATTTGTTTTGGGATGGTCGCTCACCATCGGTGAAAGTCTTCTTCCCTAATATTACAAAGTATTACTACAATTATGGAAGAGTTGATGTCACCTTTGAAATCCGTACCGGTTCGGATATAGTTCGCCATCCGCGTTTCGAGCCGGGAACGCTGGCCGATTTCACGTCGTCCCAAACCGTTAATATCACCGCCGACAACGGCTCCACCATATACTATACCCAAGACGATGAGCACTATCTCGCGGAAATCGGCCGGACGGCTAACGATGACTATTATACAAGTCAATTCTGGTTACAAGCGCCTTGGAAACCTTATTCCGGCCCGATAACCATCGACAAAACCACCCGTTTCCGCGCCGTGGCCGTAAAGAACGGCACGCAGATAACCAGCGGAGTGGACACCTGCCTACTCATCAAGCGTCCGCAGGAAATTGTGGCATACGGGCACGAATGGTACAACCAGGGCGACAACGGAAACCCGAGAACCTACTCGTGGTGGAATCCCGAAACCCAAACCTTCGAGCAGGCCAACATCTCCGATGAGGCCACCAATCCGTGGCAAATCGCCGCTTTGGCCAAAGAGGTGTACATCAACCCCGACTATCCCGCCATGGAAACCCTCACCGTTGACGACTTCCGCGGTGACATACACATCGGTCTGCCCGACGACGTATCGCGTAAAGCCATTATTTACACCACGCCACATACCCAAGCCACAAGAACCGGATCCGCGAAAGTGGCCGCAGGGGTGATCAATGAGATGTTCAACCGGATTCCCATTGATCCTTCAAGGGCAAATAACGGTTATCAGTACCAAATGGCCGACAACCCCGACATCAAGCCCCACAAGCAGGGAATCACCGCACTGCTGGTGAAAATGAAAGAGGATTTCAACCGGGAGGACTTCGTGAAGCGGAAATTCAAGCACGGAAACTACCCGGGAGACCCCACCCGATACACCGACGACACGCCGGCTCTGATCTCAACCATCAACGAAGTGATGGAGTCCGTGACTGTGCTCACCGACGGAACCCGCATCGACGACCCGAACAAAGGCTTCGGCGATGAAGACTACAACCCGGGCACGCTGTTCACCACCACAACCTCGCTCAGCCGGTTCTATGTGGTCATCAAGGGTACTCCCGACTGGCACGCCAACACCGCGATAGAGCACGGAAACGTGAATCCGTTCATGCTCTTTGAGGAGGTTTCGCCCGCCTTCAGCGGTGACGGACGGTTGTACGCGTCTTTGGCCTCCGGAGAGGTCTACAAGGCATACCACAACTGCGCCGACATCATCAGCCGGGAAGGTAAACTCGGCAGCCGATACGCCCACGAGTTTGTTGTGGACCTCGAAGGCGAGCGGCAATTCGACAACTTCACCATCTTTATCCCCGACTATCGGCACCGCCGACGCGAACACAACGTGCTGCACAACCGCTGGTGGGGACATTATTATCCGTACGCGCCGCAGGAATACGTCGACCGCTATGCGCCCTCGTTCGGTATGTACGCCGTTCAACTGAAGGCAAAAGCGCGCCTGTCGGCCACACAGCCCGACCCCGAGGAAAAGTTCCACTACTTCACCACCACCCCTTCGTGGACAACCAACCTCGACGACATCATCGCCTCCTCACCCAGCACGGAAGAGGAGTTCAAACTCTACATCGTCAACCCCGACGGAACGCTGACACGCATCAACGCGCAGGGTCAACCGTGCCCCGACAACGATGACCCCGCCAACCTGATCGACAACCTCGAAACGATTTCCTACGATGTGCTGCAACGCGAAGACTCCTACACGATTACCTACCGCGTGTATGCCCGCGTGAAAGGCTGGACCGGCGAGACATCCTGGGCGCGCAGCAACGACGCCGAGGTGATTATCCCCGGCATCCACGACACGGAAGTGCTCATGCTCGACATCGAAGTGCCCCGCAAGGGTGAGTTCAAAGCGGCACAGAAACGCAACTTCTACACCCACTGGGTGCGCCTGCTCAACATCAACGAGGACTATCCCTTCACCGCTACCAAACTCAACTCCTCCGGCGCCACTAAGATGAGCGTCTACCGCCTCGAGCCCGGCCAGGACGCCACGCAAGATCAGGGTGTGAAGTTCGCCGACATCACCATCCAACCCGGCGTGTTCAACACCGGCGACAACCTCTATCACTACAACTATGCCGTGACCTACCACGAGGCCACCCAGACACCCGCCGCCGACGTTGACAAATCGCTGCGCACCCTCACGGGCTACTTCACCTCCGAAAGGACCGACAGCGAGGTCGACTTCCGCGGACTGATGTTCGTGGACCAGTTCGGCGCCGATATTCCCGAAGACAACTCCCACTGTGAGACGTATCGCTACCAAGTGGTTTACCAGCACGACCATGAGTATTGGAGCAACATCGCCTCTGTCAACATTCCGAAAACCACGGTTACCGCCACCTCGTTCCTGCACAACCTCGAAGAAGTGACCAACGACACCGGCCGCGGCACCGACATCAACACCCGCGCCCAAGCCACCGTGCGCGCCCTCGACGACGTGAACGTGGTGGCCTACCGCGTGCTCGACACCAGCGACTACAACAGCCACGGCATCACCCGCGCCGTACGAAACGGTGACGGCTCCTACACCCCGCAAAAACAAGACGAGAACGGATTCTACCACGGCACGCACAGCATACCCTTCCAAACCGACGGCCTCGACCGCATGATGGGCGTTGCCACCGAAGATACCCGAACCGACCTTGTCGACCGCGGATACGTGCCCCAAATCCGTTACGCCACCCGGCTCCCCGACGGCACCATCCATACCTCCACCTACGGCGCTCCCGAAAACAAAGTGAGCACACCCAAACTCGTGTTCAGTGTCAGCGAAGACATTCCGATTATGCGCGGCGACGCAGACCCCATGCCCTACGCCACCACGATGGTACTCAACACCGAAGGACTCGACAAGGCCGGCTCGCAGAAGTACCTCTACCGCGTTTGGCGCGTGGAACCCGACGGAACCGAGACGCTGCTCAATGGCCACCAAAACTGGGGAACCGCTGATTCCGACCGGCAGACCAACTACGGAGTACTCGACCAGACCAACACTTCCGTACGCGTGACTCTCACCGACGTGGCTTTCGACAAGCCCATCGAGCAACTCGGCAACTACAAGGCCCAGCGCTACATCGCGCGCATGTATTCCGTAATCAACGTCTCGCAGGGCGGCGAACCCGAGCCCCTGCCCGACAACCCGCCGCCGCCCATGGGCGCGCCCCGCAAATCGCAGACGAAACAGGAATTTTTCATCGACGAGAAAGAAATCGTGGTCGAGTTTACCGACAAAGTCGTTACCGGAATCACAGGTGTGTTCAACCACGCCGAGGTGATGCGCGTGGACTACATCTCGCTCTCCGGCGCACGCTCCGACAAACCCTTCCCGGGAATGAACATCGTGGTGACCCACTACACCAACGGCAACACCGTCACAACCAAACAACGATTCTGACACATACCCTTTTCGCAAGTTGGCGGTTCCCTGTCTGGCCTTGACGGGGAACCGCTGACGCATTGTAACTCCTTATGTGGTTGCATTGACATAGGGCCACTGATTCCCTCAGTGGGGGCACTGGTTGGGGTGAGGGATGTTGATGGCGTTATTTGATGATGTTGTCGTAGTCTTGTCCGGCAACGTGTCGTGGAGGACACCGGTACTGCGGGCTGAGCGGGTCGAGCGCGGCGCGGTAGTGCGGTGTGGCAACGCCGGCAAGACGGAGCAGCAGATGCGGCAAAAGGTCGGTCGGGAAGGGTTTCCGCGCGGCCTCGGGCAGAGCGGCAACGAGGTCGGGGTGTCGGCGGGAATAACTGTCACTGACCCAGACGAACATCGGCACATCAAAGTGGGTGTGGGCAAACTCGGGGGTGATATCCGTCGGGTTGAGGTATCGCCCGGTGTGCGGACGGTAGTCGTAAATTTCCTCGCCGTGGTCTGAGAGGTAAATCACTACGGCCTCGCGCGAGCGGTAGAGGTTGATGATTTGGGCGAGCACACTGTCGCCGTACAGGCAGGCGTTGTCGTAGTGGGCGATTTCATGGCGTGCCTCGTCGTCGAGCCAGTGTTCGGAGCGCCAGCGAAGGCTGTTGGCCGTGAAGTGGGCTTGTTCCGCGGGATAGCGCAAGTCGGCGTTGAAGTGCTGGCCGAGCAGGTGGATGATGGTAAGTGCCGACCGGGAGGCAACGGCATCACGCCGGCGGGCGAGGTGGTCAACGAGTTGACCGTCGTAGGCGAAAATGCTGTCGTTGAGGGTGGTATATACATGCTCGGTCATATACGGGTCGTACAGGAAGGCGTTCAGCGCGAATGTGGCGCCACTGTTGCGGTAACTCACGCGCTGGTTGTCGAAGAGGTTGACGGCATATCCGGCGTGTGCCATCAGTGCCGGCAGGTAGGCCGACCGGTTCCACGGCTCGTGAAGTCCTATGGAGTTGGTGCAGAGCATGTTTTTCAGCACGGGGGTGGTTTGGTCGAAGGGCGCCACGGCATTGGTGAACACCGTCAGCCGTCCGGCGTCGGCTTCGGCCTGCATACGGGGGTTTGTGGCCAGGGGGTAGCCGTAGAGGGAACTGTGGGCGCGGATGTGCGACTCGCCGATTACGAGCACAATCGTGAGGGAGTCGTGGTTAAAAACGGCCGTGGGCGCGGGTTCTTCGGCGAGGGCGCGTGTTGTCGCCACGGCCTGACGCATCTCGTCGGCTGAGACTTGCATGCACCGCGCGGCGAAGAGCAGGTTGGTCACCACGTCGTATGGCCGGTTGTCTGACGTGTCCCATCGGGCGATGTCGTCATCGTTCTGGATTTGTGCGATTGGGGCGAGCAGTCGGCATTTGTAGAAGCAAATCGCCGTTAATGCCATCGCGGCAATTAGGATTCCGCGCCGCAACAGAGTCGGCAGTCGGGTTTCGATGACGTTGCGGAAGCGCATCAGAATCCACATCAGGGCGGTGTATCCCACAGCGGAGGCGGCGATGATGGCGTTGGCGCGCGTGGGTCGGAGCGAGGTGAGCCATTCGGCGGCCTCGCGCGTGCTTGTCTCGGCCATCAGGCGTAGCGTTTCGGCACCGAGGCGGGCGCGGTAGTTCACCTGCACGAGTTGGTCGGCAAGGGTGAGTAGCAGCACGAGCGCGAAAAGCACCCACGCCGCCCATTTGCGCCGCATGAGCGCGGCCAGCGCGCACGCTACGTAAGCCCACGCGCCGGGCACCGAATGCGGCCCCATCATCAGCAAAATCATCAGCCACAGCGGCCACTGCGATGTCAGCGGCTTGGTAATCAGGTTCCAAAGGCGGGTCAGAGCCGACTTCATGGCCGAGCGTATGGGCTAATAGAGTTCAAAGTCGGTAGAGAGGACTTGGAATGTGGTGCGGCGGTTGATTTGGTCGGCAGCGGCCTGGTCGCCCTCGCGCAGGTTGGCGATAAAGTCCTCGCTGAGCACGTCACCCTCCTTGAATTGGGGGTATTGTTTGGCCACGTGTTTGGTTACGGTCATCGGGCGTGTCTTTCCGTATCCGTGTGGCACGAGGCGCTTTCGGTCGATGCCGGCGGCCACGAGGTAGTCGACCACCGACTGCGCGCGGCGCATGCTCAACCCGTTGTTGTAGTGGTCCGAGCCGAAACGGTCGGTGTGGGAGCCCATCTCGATTTTGATTTTCGGGTTGTCCTGAAGCACTTTCACCATCTCGTCGAGTGCGCGCTTGCTCTCGTCGCGCAGGGCGGCCTTGTCGTAGTCGTAGAAGATTTCCTCAATCACTTGGGGTTTGAATATGGCTGAGAGGATGAAGTCGACGTTATATTCGGCGTCGGCCTCCTCATCGTCGGAGCGGAATTGCTGCTTGCTGTTGAGGTAGCCCTGCGCGCCGGCAAGCATCACGTAGTTCACGCCGCGCTCGAGGTCGAACCGGAACGAGCCGTCGGGCTTTCCGGCGGCCTTCTGGTTCGAGCCGTCATCGCCCACGATTCGGATCACGGCGTTGGGCACCGGCTCGTCGTCTTTGTCCAGCACATAGCCCGAGATCCACACTTTCAGTTCAGGTCGCTCGAAACTGAAGATGTGGTCGTAGCCGCGCGCGTCGCCGCGGTTGGAACTGAAGAATCCGCTCTCGCCCTTGCCGTAGGTGATGCCGAAGTCGTCGTATGCCGAGTTCATCGGCGAGCCCATGTTCTCGACAAACCACTTGCCCGATGGCTGCAACGTTGCCCGGAACAGGTCGAGTCCGCCCATTCCGGCGTGTCCGTCGGAGGCGAAGTAGATCAGGCTGTCGGTGCGGCAGTAGGGGAAACGCTCGTTTCCGGGTGTGTTGAGTTGGTCGCCGAGGTTTTCGAGTGTTCCGCGCTTGTCTTTGATGTTGATTCGCCACAGGTCGAGTCCGCCTTGTCCGCCTGGGATGTCGCTCGAGAAATAGAGCCAATTCCCGTCGGCGCTCACGGCCGGGTCGCCGTACGCGCTGAGCGTGTCGCCTGTGATTTCAAACCGCTGCGGGGCGCTCCACTTGGCCTCGGAGCGCGTGGATGTGTAGATTTCCACGGTCGATGGCGCGTTTTTTCGGATGGCCTTGGCGAAATACATCATCGAGCCGTCGGGAGTGAATGCGGTCACACCCTCGTCCTGGTCGGAGTTGAGTTCACCTCCGGCAGGCTCGGGCCGGGTCCACTTGCCTTTGTCGTCGATTTTGGAGTAGAAGATGTCGGAGCGCTTGGTGCCTGTGATGAGTGAGAGTGTGTCGCCGGTGGCTTTGGTGGTGCTGCTGGTGAAATAGAGTTGGTCGGCCTCCTTGTCGAGAAACATCGGGCAGAAGTCGGCTCGGCGTGAGTTGAACTGCTTGGCGCTCTTGACGATGTATCGCGAGCCCTGCTCTTTCCATTTCGGAGCCTGCCGGCATCCGATGATGCCCTGCTTCGACTGCCAGTGGTCGGGCACGATGCGGAGGAAGGCCTCGTAGTTTTCTATGGCCTCGGCGTATCGTCCCTCGCGCTGCTGCGCCAGGGCGAGGTGGTAGAGCGTGGTGGAGTCCTCATACTCGTATCGGATCGCGTTCTGGAACGCCGCGGCGGCGCGACTGCTTTGGTTGAGTTTCTCGTAACACATGCCGAGGTGGAAGGCCAGCTCGCCGCGAATCCATCGGTCGTCGCGCTGGTTGTATTTGTTGTACAGTTTTCGGTACATATTGGCGGCGTTGAAATATTCGCCGCGCTCGTAGGCCTCGTCGGCATCTTGGAATTTGACGCCTTTGCAAGAGGTGAGCCCCGCCATAAGCGTGGCGAACACGCCGATGACGAGCAAGCGTATGATGTGTCGGTTCGGTTTCATTCGGGAGCCGGTTGGAATATGTTGGGCTCTATAAATAACGCACGCGTGCGGTGAATTATTGCCCGCGCGTGGGGATTATCCCTCGGGCAGGGCTTCGCTGTGCAGGTCGCGCCGGTCGGTGTCGGTGATGGCCGGTTTTGTCGCGGGCAGGTCAGCGCTTTTTTTTTATTTTTCCGGAAAGAATGATTACCTTTGCCCTTGGAAATCTCTCACGCATTTGGCTATGGAAGAAAATAAGAATAAACTCAACGACTTGATGCCCTCTCGCGAGCGGTACATCAATCCATATACCGACTTCGGATTTAAGAAACTCTTTGGCACGGAAGTGAACAAAGACCTGCTCATCAGTTTCTTAAACGCGCTGATAGGCGGCTCTCATACAATAGTCGACTTGGAATACCTCAACAGTGAGCACCTTGGTGACGGTTACGGCGACCGCCGGGCCATCTTCGACGTGTATTGTATGACCGACGATGGAAGCAGAATCATTGTAGAGATGCAAAAGGCCGAGCAGACCCATATCAAAGACCGCAGTTTGTTCTACGCCACTTTTCCCATCCGAGAGCAAGCCCCCAAAGGTCGGCAGTGGGACTATGAATTGGATAATGTGTACACCATTGGAGTGCTCAACTTCATTTTTCCCGACAACGAGTACCCAGCCGACAGTTACATGCACGAGATTAAGTTGGTTGACGTCAAAGACCAGCATGTGTTTTACGACAAATTCACATTACTGTATTTGGAGATACCGAAGTTTAACAAGACCGAAGACGAACTTGAGACGATGCTTGACAAGTGGATGTTTGTTTTGCGCAATCTGTCTAATTTGCTTGATCGTCCGGCGGCACTGCAAGAGCGGGTGTTCACGCGATTGTTTGAATTGGCCGAGATTGCCCAGTACACGCCGACAGAGCGTCGGGAATATGAGGCGAGTGTGAAGAACTATTGGGATTTC
>CACYCT010000024.1 GCA_902772965.1 uncultured Bacteroidales bacterium
TGCAAGCCTACGCCGAGAAAAACAAATCCGACATGCCGGGCTACCTCAGCCGATGCGACACCTACCGGCGCTTCGCCAGAGGAGAATACTGAACAACACATACCCGATTGCCCGAATATCCCGCTATTCGGGCAATCTTTTCTCTGAAATGACATGCAACTCCGCGCCGTTGACCTCACCAAGTTTGTCATGGCCATGGCCGTGGTGGTGATTCACGCGCGCGCCGTGTGCGGCATCAATCAACACGACTGGATCCACTTCGCCCTCGGTTGCGCCGTACCCTTCTTCTTTGTCACAACCGGTTTTCTGCTCGCCCGGCACAGCATCGCACCCGATAACGAGAACCGCCGCGCCGACCAGTTGCTTGCCAAAAGCAGACAATTCTTCCGGTTATACACCGTCTGGCTTGCCGTTTACATTCCTGCGGCGATATACCATTACTACACCAACGACTACACTGTCCGCGACGCCGCGGTTGACTATCTGCGCGGCGTGATATTCTATGGTGAATCGCCTTACGCGTGGCCGTTGTGGTACGTCTTCTCCGTGGCCGTGAGCCTGTGGGCCCTCGCGTTTTTCCGGCGGCGCCGGTGGCCTCTGTGGCCGATTGTCGCGCTCGCCATCGTTGCCGCCCTGCTCGAGTGGCTTGTCTACGCACCCTTCTCGCCGGCCACAAGCGGCCACCACCCCACCCGATTCCTCTTCAATGCGGCCAAACTCCTGCTCTGGCGGCCGTTCTACGCCCTCGGATTCCTCCTGACCGCCGCCATTGCATATCGCCAACGGGACAAACTCCGCCTCCTCCACGGCATACTCCTGCTCGCGCTCAGCGCCGCGATGCACTATTTTCACCTCCCCCTATGGCAACACGCCGCAGGAATGGCCGTGTTCGTCATCGCCCTCCGCACGCCCCTGCCCGACCACCCGATTTGGCTCCGACTGCGCCGACTGAGCACCGGTGTCTACTTCCTCCATATGTACGCCATTGTGGTGTTGCTCATCGCTTTCCCCGGCCTGTTTACTTCCGACAACCTCCCCGCCGCCCTCGCAACCACCCTACCCCTCACACTTCTGCTCGCCGCGGCTTACACACGTTTCAAATCCCACCGCCGCCATAACTGATTTCCCCCACCCGACCACCCCATTCCTCTTCCTTTTGGCAAAAAACACCCATTTATTCCTCTTCCTTTTGGCAAAAATTAGCCGTTTTTTCCTCTTCCTTCTGATAAAAAACAGTATCTTTGCAGCCGTAAACCAATCTTAACCATCTATGTACTACAGCCGTTCCATCGATTCCCGACTTTTAGAATGGAAGCAAAGCGCCAATCACAAACCTTTGCTACTGCGAGGTGCCCGACAGGTGGGTAAGTCAAGTGCCGTTCGCCACCTCGCATTATCATTCGAACACTATATTGAAGTTAACTTTGAGAAACAGCCAGAACTGAAAAATCTCTTTTCGAACCTGCACGATGTCAAGCACCTGGCCATGCAATTAGGATTAATTTTCAACACTCCTGTTGTTCCGGGAAAGACACTTCTTTTTCTTGATGAGATTCAGGCCTCTAAAGACGCTATCAAAAGTCTCTGGTTTTTTAAGGAAGATTATCCCGAGCTTCATGTGGTGGCAGCCGGTTCGCTGCTTGAGTTCACGCTGAATGAACTTTCCTCTTTTGGAGTCGGGCGAGTGAGATCATTGTTTATGTATCCTTTCTCATTTGATGAGTTTTTAAATGCGCAAGGATTGTCGTCATGGGTAGAGGCCAAGCGGAAAGCAACCGCAAAAGAACCTTTATCGGATATACTGCATAATCAATTGGTGGAACAGTTCCGAACCTTCCTCATCGTGGGGGGTATGCCCGCAAGTGTAGCAACTTGGATCGAGACCCACAACTATCTCCAATGCGAAACCGAACAAGACGACATACAACAGTCTTATTATGACGATTTCAGCAAGTACGCCTCACGTATCGAGCCGAATCTGTTGCGAAACACTCTTTTAAGCGTAGCGCTCCAGATAGGTCGCAGATTTGTTCACAACCGCGTTGAGGGAGAATACCGTTCCAGGGAAATAGACAATGCACTGCTCATGCTGTGTAATGCCGGCATTATCAAACGCGTCAATCACACAGCAGCGAACGGACTTCCTCTCGGAGCCGAGATGAATCCAAAGTTCCGTAAATACATCTACATCGATAGTGGGTTACTGCTGAGAATGTTGAACATCGAACTCAACTCGACAGAATACACCAGGCAAGTACTCATTTCCACAACCCAAGAACTTGTCAATAAAGGAAGCCTCACCGAAATGGCTTTGGGCTTGGAACTGATTAAATACTCCGGAACACAATCCATGCAGGAACTCTATTATTGGGAGAATCTTGCCAAAGGAACAACCTCGGAAGTCGATTACATAACCATCAAAAACGCCGCCATATTACCGATTGAATGCAAATCAGGCACTTCCGGAAAGATGAAGAGCCTGCGACTTTTCATGACACAAAAGCACATCTGTGAGGCCATCAGATGCTCTTTGGAGAATTTTGGAGAATTAACCGTAACCGGAGATAACCCTTCGCCACAGCATATATCCATTATTCCACTCTACGCCATATCCAATCTATTCTACTGAGTACACTATGACACACAATTTCAGCACATCAACAAGCCGGCTTGTCGATGTGCTGAAATGTTTTTTGGGGGCGCCATTCGGCCTGATGTTCAGAATCCCGGGGCGCCGGGTTGACCGCCCTGCTGGCCACCGGTGCTGCCCGAAACGGTGAGCATGGCCGAGAGCGTGGTGCAGAACAGGCTGCTTCCGCCGGAAACGGTGGCGCCGGCGAAATCACAGGCGACCAATAAAGTTTATAAATTCTCGCGGTACCACCGGTAGAGCCGGCCGATGCCTTCGTCGAGTTCCACGGTATGCCGCCAGCCGAGGCTGTGCAGGCGGCTCACGTCGGTGAGTTTGCGAAGCGTGCCGTCGGGTTTGGTCGCGTCCCAGCGGATCTCTCCGTCGTAGCCCACAGCGGCTTTCACCATCGCGGCCAGTTCGGTGATGGTCACCTCGCGGCCGGAGCCGATGTTGATATGGCAGTTGCGCACCTCAGGGTCTGAGCCGCGGAGGTCGTCGAAGTTGATGTGCTCGAGGCAGTACACGCTGGCGTCGGCCATGTCCTCGCTCCAGAGGAACTCGCGGATCGGACGTCCGGAGCCCCACAGCGTGAGACTTGTGGCCGTGATGCCATACCTGCCGAGCAGGTCAACAATCCGCTCATCGGTGGCGGTTTGGTCAACCCCCTCCACCGGACGCGCCTGCAGGTCGGCGCGCAGACCGGCGAAGTCATTAACGTTCAGCAGCCGCGCCAAGTGCATCTTGCGAATCATCGCCGGCAGCACATGGCTCGTCTCAAGGTTGAAATTGTCGCGCGGACCATACAAGTTGGTAGGCATCACGGCGATGTAGTTCGTGCCGTACTGGAGGTTGAAACTCTCGCACATTTTCATTCCGGCGATTTTCGCGATGGCGTAAGGCTCGTTGGTGTATTCCAGCGGCGAGGTGAGCAGTGCGTTTTCGGGAATCGGCTGCGGAGCCTCGCGCGGGTAGATGCACGTGCTGCCGAGGAAAAGCAGTTTCTTCACGCCGTGGCTGAAACTCTGCCCGATCACGTTCTGCTGGATCTGCAGGTTTTTAAAGATGAAGTCGGCGCGGTATTTCAGGTTGGCCATAATCCCGCCCACGTGGGCCGCGGCGAGCACGACATACTCGGGTTGCTCTTCGTCAAAAAAGCGCCGCACGGCCACGGCGTCCATCAGGTCGAGTTCGGCGTGCGTGCGCCCGACCAGACGCGTATATCCTTTTTGCTCAAGGTTTCGCCAGATTGCCGAGCCCACGAGGCCGCGGTGACCGGCAACGTATATCTTACTGTCCTTATTCATAATCAATCCAGGTTAGCGACCACAAAAGTACAAAAAAAACGAAACACCACAATAAATATCATTTCTGGGCAGGCGCAGCAAAACAACGCCACTCCTTAAACATTTTTTGATTTTTTTAAAAAACTTGCACATATCAATATTTGTTTATACTTTTGTAGCGACAAGCAGCCTCTGCCTCTCTCTGCGCCCGACGACAGGCGGCACAACCCCGATTGTGTATCCTTTCGTCGCCAGCGAAAAGCAACTGACAATCCCAAACTGTCCCTCTTCGGGATTATATCTAATCACACTGCTCGACGACAAAAACGTGATTGAAACCAGGCAGGTGATGATTCCGTAAGTAAACAACATCTATCATAATTCACATAACTATGAAAAAGATACTCACTTTTCTCACTCTTATGTTTGCGCTTGGCAACTGCGCGGCTTTCGCATGGACTTCCGATGACGACTATGTGCCATTCGTGCGCGAAGGGAGCGAATGGGGATACCAATTGCGCAGATATACCGGTGAACCGGCTTTCTTCAGCAACGATTTGGAAAAGAATTACATCTACTACATTAAAGGAGACACCATTTTAAACGGGGTCACCTATAAGAAACTGTACGCCAAAGGAATCATGTCTTTCTACAATCAAGCCGAGGATCGCTATTACAAAGAAATGACCGACAAGCCCTATGTGGCACTCAGAGAAGAGAACAAGGTTGTTTATGGCGTCGCCCTCGACACCATTGACTTTGATGGCTGCGCTGATCTTTATTTTGACAACCGTGTTCACGGAACGTACTACGACCTGAACAAAGAGGGTATCCTGTACGATTTCTCCGATGTGAGAAACTTCATGATAAACAAGTGTGTCGCGGTTTTCGGCGGCGAGCCGGATTCTTATCCTGTAGGTGTCGAAATCGGTGAGAACCCCTCCGTCTTGGCTCCTGACAGAAGTGTTTTCATCATTAATTATATCGGAAAGCATTGGCTGATAGAAGGCGTTGGCATGCTTCCGCATCATTGGGGAGACATCACCCAATGGGCGTTTGCCATACGGGCATGTTTTCCGCAATCCGGAGGTTTGCTGATGTATATGCGAAATGCCGATGGCGGGTACGAATATCTTGCCGAAGGGCTTGAGGTATCCGAAGTTGAGACCATCAGAAGTTTCAGCGATGAGTGCCGGGCATATCTTCAGGGAAGGCAATTGACTTTCAGCGTACCGCCGCATGCCGTTCCGGGTATGGTAGAAGTGATTTCCGCTGAAGGCAGAGTCGCGCGCAGTTCCATCGTGCTGAGCGAGAATGCCGACTTGTCGCTCGCCGACCTGCCGGCCGGAATCTACGTTGTCCGGATCTGCTCCAAACTGTTCAACCACAGCACGAAAATCATCTTGAGATAATCTCCACAAAAACAGAGACGACAACCATAGGGGGGCTCTATCGTGCTGAACATCAGGCGGAGAGCCTCCTCGCCTGTTTCATGAATCGACTGCGGATGAATGACATCACAGCCGTGTGTCAGGCATTCGCGTCTGATCTGCATAACAACGCGAAAAACGTGCGGCGCATAAACTTTGAAAGCCACCCAAGCACGCAAAAAAAGCACAAAAAAAAACAACTTTGCCCGCTGAATGAAAAGAAAAGCGTAACTTTGTACCTTAATTTAAAAATCTACACAAAGTGGACACGAAATATATCTTCGTCACCGGAGGCGTTGTCTCCTCGCTCGGCAAGGGAATCATCTCCTCCTCTATCGCCCGGCTGCTGCTCTCGCGCGGCTTTAAAGTCACCATCCAAAAGTTCGACCCCTACATCAACATCGACCCGGGTACGCTCAACCCCTACGAGCACGGCGAATGCTACGTCACCGTCGACGGACACGAGGCCGACCTCGACCTCGGACACTACGAGCGATTCACCAACATCAAGACAACGCGCGCAAACAACATCACCACCGGACGCGTCGACCAATCCGTTATCGACA
>CACYCT010000025.1 GCA_902772965.1 uncultured Bacteroidales bacterium
CTTTCAGTCTGTATCATAGTGATTACTTAGCTTTTTCAATGATTTCAACTAATCTCCATCTCTTGGTCTTGCTCAGAGGACGGGTCTCCATCAGGCGGACGGTGTCGCCAACGTTGCACTCGTTGTTCTCGTCGTGAGCGTGGTACTTCTTCGTCTTGTTGACGAACTTACCATAAATCGGGTGTTTCTCTTTCCACTTGATGGTGACAACGATGGTTTTGTCACCTTTGTTGCTCGAGACAACTCCGACACGTTCTTTTCTTAAATTTCTCTTTTCCATAACGGTGGCTGCGATTATTTGATGTTGAGTTGGCGAGCGCGAATCTCGGTGTGCAGGCGGGCAATCATGCGGCGGTCTTGCGTAATCTTGGCGGGATTGTCAAGAGGGGCAACCACATGCTGAATGCATTCTTGCCGGTATTCTTGCTCAAGAGCGTCCAGACGGTCGAGCAACTCCTTATCGCTCAGCTCCTTGATGTTTTCTCTTTTCATATCTCAGAGTTGTTTAGAGGGTTACACGTTTTGCGTGGGGTCATAGTCGCGGCGAACGACAAACTTGGTCAACACGGGCAGTTTCTGGGCTGCCAGACGGAGGGCTTCCTTGGCGATGTCATAGCTTACGCCGTCAACTTCGATAAGGATGCGTCCGGGGTGCACGGGGGCCACGTAGCCTGCCACATCACCCTTACCTTTACCCATACGCACATCGGCGGGTTTGCGGGTGTAGGGCTTGTCGGGGAAAATGCGCAGCCACACTTGACCTTCACGGTTCATATAGCGTGTCACGGCCACACGGGCGGCCTCGATCTGACGCGCTGTAATCCACTTCGACTGGAGCGTCTTGATGCCGAACGAGCCGAAGGCGAGTTCGGTGCCTCGCTTGCTGTATTGGCGAGGATGTCCGTCAGAGGGTCTTCTGTATCTTAATCTTTTAGGTTGTAACATTGTGCTTGATTGCTTTTTTGTGGTTCAACACTTAACGATTGCCGCCGCGTCCTTCACGGAATCCGCCACGACGCTGGCCACGTTGGCCGCGCTCGGCGCGCATGGGGCGATCTTTGCTGTTGCTGGCGAAATTCGGAGCCAGGTCACGCTTGCCGTACACTTCACCGCGGCAGATCCAGACCTTCACGCCGATCAGGCCTACCTTTGTCAAGGCGGGGACGAGGGCGTAGTCGATGTCGGCGCGCAGGGTGTGCAGGGGCGTACGACCTTCTTTGAACATCTCGCTGCGGGCCATCTCGGCTCCGTTCAGACGTCCGGAGACAAGCACCTTGATGCCTTCCGCGCCTTGGCGCATCGTGTTGCCGATGGCTTGCTTGACGGCACGGCGATAGGCGATCTTGCCTTCAATCTGACGGGCGATGTTGGTGGCGACAATCTCGGCATCAAGGTCAGGGCGCTTCACCTCGTGGATGTTGATCTGAACGTCCTTGTCGGTGAGTTTCTTGAGTTCCTCTTTGAGTTTGTCGACATCCTGGCCGCCTTTACCGATGATCAGACCGGGGCGGGCGGTGCAGATGGTGATGGTCACGAGTTTGAGTGTGCGCTCGATCACGATGCGCGACACGCTGGCTTTAGCGAGGCGAACGCTCAGATACTTGCGGATCTTGTAGTCGCCCAGCAGGGTGTCACCATAGTTGCTGCCTCCATACCAGTTGGAATCCCAACCACGGATGATGCCCAGACGATTGCTGATTGGATTAACTTTCTGTCCCATATCTGTTAAGCGTTTTCTTCGTTAACTTTAATTCTGTCGACTATGATGGTAACGTGGTTGGAGCGTTTGCGGATGCGGTAGCCGCGTCCCTGAGGAGCGGGACGGAGGCGCTTGAGCATCGGGGCTGCGTCCACTTTAATCATCTTGATGAAGAGCTGACCGCTCTCGGCTTTCTGGCCGTTTTTCTGCTCCCAGTTGGCGATAGCCGACTTGAGGAGTTTTTCAACGTCGGCCGCGGCTGCCTTGTTCGAGAAGTGGAGCAAACCGAGGGCTTTGAACACCTCCACGCCGCGAACCATATCGGCCACCAGACGCATCTTGCGCGGTGAGCTGGGCACGTTGCGGAGCGAGGCGAAACTCACCTCGCGGCGAGCGGCTTTCTTAGCTTCGGCTGATATTCTTTTTCTTTTTCCCATTGTTAGTTTAATTCTTCTTTTTGTTGTTGGTTACAGGGCCTTACTTGTTGTTGCCGCTGTGGCCGCGGAAGGTGCGGGTGGGGGCGAACTCTCCCAGTTTGTGGCCGACCATGTTCTCGGTCACGTAAACGGGAATGAACTTGTTGCCGTTGTGCACGCCAAAGGTGTGACCCACAAAGTCGGGCGAGATCATCGAAGCGCGCGACCAGGTTTTGATCACCGACTTCTTTCCGCTCTCATTCATGGCCAAAACCTTCTTCTCGAGCTTGACGCTGATGTAAGGACCTTTTTTTAATGAACGACTCATAAAAGTTTGTTTTCCTTAGTGTTCAAATTACTTCTTTCTTCTCTCGATAATGTACTTCGAAGACTGTTTCTTCGGAGCACGGGTCTTCAGGCCCTTGGCGTACAGGCCGGTGCGTGAACGGGGGTGTCCACCGCTCTGACGTCCTTCGCCACCGCCCATGGGGTGATCAACGGGGTTCATCACCACACCGCGGTTGTGCGGACGACGGCCTAACCAGCGGCTGCGGCCTGCCTTACCCGAACGCTCGAGAGCATGGTCGCTGTTGCCGACCACGCCTACAGTGGCGTAGCAAGCGGAAAGCACCTTGCGCGTCTCGCCCGAGGGAAGCTTCACAATCACATAGTCGCCCTCGCGGGAGGTCAACTGCGCGAACGTGCCGGCACTGCGTGCCATGCAAGCGCCCTGGCCGGGACGAAGCTCGATGTTGTGAATTAAAGTACCAACAGGAATCTTACTCAGTGGAAGCGCGTTTCCCACTTCGGGGGCTACGTTCTCACCGCTTTC
>CACYCT010000026.1 GCA_902772965.1 uncultured Bacteroidales bacterium
AAGGAATTTAAGGAGATTAAGGAAATTAAGGCCTGCGCGGAGATGGCAATAACCCGGCGACGGGGTCGCCGGGCACATGAAGGGGAATGAGGAAAGGGGAATGGAAATGAGGAAAGGGGAATGGGGAACGGGGAATGGAAATGAGGAAAGAGGAATTAGGGATGGGGAATTTGGTTTTATTTGCTGAGAATGGTGTTGATGATGAGGTTGAGGTCGGAGATGTCGGTTTTGTTGTCGTTGTTGAGGTCGGTGTTGCCGGGTTGGTTAGGACTGAGCAAGGCGTTGACGAGTAGGTTGATGTCTGAGATGTCAACTTTTCCGTCGTTGTTGAGGTCGCCGAGGGTGGGTGGATTCGGGTTTGCGTCGGCGATTCCCGGGTAAACGAGTATTCGCCGGATGGAGATCGCGTTGTTGCCGTCTGCGAAGGGTGCGCAGAAGGTCAGGTGGTGTGTCCCTTTGCCGGGGGCGGGTAGGGTGGTGGTGAGTATTTGCTGGGGTGTATCGGGAATCGGGAGGATGTCTTGCCGGGTGATGGTTTGGTTGCTGTCGTTGAGGAGTTGGACGCGTACTTGTGTGTCTTGCGGTTTGTAGTTGTTGTGGCTGATATTGATTGAGATGTTGATTTTCAGGGAGTCGAGTTGTGTGCAGTCGAAGGATGGTGATTGCAGTGTGGCGAGTGTTCCGTCGTCTGTTGTGAGGAGGGTGATTTTTCCTCTGCTGATGTTGTCGGCTGTGAGGGGTATGTGGGGTCGGTTGTAGTTCCATCGGTCGAAGTTCGTCACGGTGAGTTCGACGATGGTTGTGTCGGCAATGGTTGCGAGGCAAGTGTTGACCACAAGCGATGTAATCAACAGTAGGAAGGTCTTTTTCATTGTCGTTGTTATTTTACGAGGTTACCGAGAATGCTGCGTGAGACTTCGCGCGTGATTGTTCTTGTTGCTGCAGATGTTGCGTTTTTCGCGATTTTTCCGGTGTTGGAGGTTTTTGATTTGGTTTTTTTGCCGGTTACGGCGTCGGACACTTTTGTTCCGATGATTGTCGCGATGGTTGCCGTGATGGCGGTGATGATGGCGTTGAGTATTTTCTTGACCAGTCCGGGTTTCTTGGCGTCTTTTTGTTTTTGTTTTTCTTCGAGTTCGGCTTGTTGGGCCTCTTCGGCTTCTTTGAGTTCGCGCTCTGTCTCTACGAGCAGTGTCTCGAAGGCTGATTCACGGTCTTGCGGTGTGTCGTACTTGCCGTAGATGCGTGATTGTTTGATGATGTCGATTCGTTGTCCTTCTGTGATGGCTCCGATTTGGCTGAGTGGGAAGAGTATTTTGGCGCGTTGGACGATTGATGGCGCGCCTTTCTCGTCGAGGAAGGATACGAGTGCCTCTCCGGTTTCGAGGTTTGTGATTGCGTCGGCGGTCTTGAAATCGGGGTTGGCGCGGAAAGTGTCGGCGGCTGTTTTTACGGCTTTCTGGTCTTTGGGTGTGTATGCGCGCAGGGCGTGCTGCACTCGGTTGCCGAGTTGGCCGAGTATGTTCTCGGGGATGTCGGTTGGGCTTTGTGTGACGAAGTAGATTCCGACGCCTTTGCTTCGGATGAGTCTGATAACCTGTTCGATTTTGTCGACGAGTGCTTTTGAAGTGTCTTCGAAGAGCATGTGTGCCTCGTCGAAGAAGAAGATGAGTTTGGGCAGGGGCAGGTCTCCGACTTCGGGCAGGGTGACGTAGAGTTCGGAGAGTAGCCATAGCAGGAAAGTGGAGTAGAGTTTGGGCTGTAGCATGAGTTTGTCGGCTGCGAGCACGCTCATGACCCCTTTTCCGTTTTCGGTTTGCAGGAGGTCTTGGATGTCGAACGACGGTTTTCCGAAGAATTTGTCCGCTCCCTGGTTTTCGAGTTGGAGAATGGCGCGTTGAATGGCTCCGATGGTGGCGGAGGCAATGTTACCGTATGTTGTGGTGTATTGTGATGCGTGCTTTGCAACGAAGTCGAGCATAGCCCTGAGGTCTTTGATGTCGTCGAGCAGAAGTCCTCGTTCGTCTGCGATTCGGAAGACGATGTTGAGCACGCCGGTTTGTGTGTCGTTGAGGTTGAGCAGTCGGGCGAGCAGGTCGGGTCCCATTTGTGAGATGGTGGATCTCATGGGGTGTCCCTGTTGTCCGTACACGTCGTAGAATCTGACGGGGCAGGGTTGGAATTGCGGGTTTTCGATTCCGAATTCTGGCAGTCGTTTTTCGATGAAGGAGGAGAGTGAGCCCGCTTGACTGATTCCGCTGAGGTCTCCTTTCATGTCGGCCATGAAGCATGGCACTCCGGCTTGGCAGAAGGATTCGGCGATGACTTGCAGTGTGACTGTTTTTCCTGTTCCTGTGGCTCCGGCTACGAGTCCGTGGCGGTTGGCCATATTGGGCAGGATGTTGAGGTTTCCGCAGTCGGCATGGGCGATGTATAGGTTGTTGTCGGGTGTAAGCATAGTTTTGTGGGTTAAGTTTGATATTACCCCACAAATTTATGATTATTTTTTCGATTGGGCAAATAAATGTAAGTGGGATGGCGGTTTTTATGCCTTCAGTCTGTTTTTGTCGGTTGCGATGACGGTGCGGAGCAGGTTTGGGTTAAGGTATTGTCGCGCGAGTTGTCGCAGTTGTTCGGGTGTGGTGTTTTGAATGGCGTGGGCTTGCAGGTTGAAGTGGTTTATCGGTTGGTTGAACATGATGTGCTCTGTGATGAGGTTCGCTCTGGAGAATGGTGTGTCGAGTTGTCGCGCGAGGTCGGCGAGCATGAGTTGTCGGACGGTGTTGAGTTCGTTCGGGTTTATGGGTTGTTGCAGTAGCCGGTTGATTTCCACGTGCACCTGTTCGAGGAGAGGGTAGGTGTATTTGATGTCACATTCTGTGTTGATGTTGATGTATTGCAGGTGTTGGTTTCCGATGATTTGCGCCCGGATTCCGTAGGTGTATCCGTGTTGTTCGCGGATGTTTGTGTTGAGCCGGCTATGTAAGTGTCCTCCGAGTATGTAAATGAGCACGAGCAGCGGGTAGAAATCGGGGTGTTGGTAGTTTGGCGCGGGGAGTTGCAGGATTATCGCCGACTGGATGGCTCCGGGTTTGTCGATGATGGAGAGCATTTGTCCGCTTGTTTCTGTCGACCACACGCAATCTGGTGTTTCAGTCTTGTTGTCATTCCATTGTGCCACTGACCGCTCAATGGCTTGGCGGATTTGGTTGTTGATGTCTCCGATGGCGACGATGGAACAGTTGGCGGGGTGGTAGTGGTTGCGGAAGAAGGAGTGGATCTCGTGTCTGGAAAGTTGCAGTATGTGTTCGGGCTTGATGATTTGTCCGAGCGGGTGTCGGTCGCCGTAGATAAGGCGGTTTGCCTCAAGTTGTGCGATGGTTCGGACTTGTTGCGCTTTTAGTTGGATGTTCGCCGCGATTTGCCGTTGTTGCAGGTTCAGGATGTTGTCCGGCATGGTGGGGTGTTGAAAGCAGTCGAGCAGAATGGGCAGTACATGCGTGAGGTGGCGGCTGAGGCAGGTGAGGCTGACTTGTGTGTATTCTCCGAAGGTTTGCGTGAACTTGAAAGCCCCGTAGAAGTCGAATCGCTCGGCGATGGTTTTGGCATTGTGGTTTTCAGACTCCTCGATTGCGACCATCGGCGCGATTATGGCTTGAGCGGGCGACTGCCCGTACATTTTCCCGGCCTTGAAGCAGAACGCGAGTTGGCAGATCGGGTTCTCGTTTCCGTTGACAATGTAAAGCGGAATGCCGTTGGGCAGTGTTGTCGGTTGGGGTAGTTGCAGGCTGAGGTTGTCGAAGGGTTGTATGGGTGGCTGTTGTGTTCGGTTAGTCATGGTGTTTCAGGAATTGTATGGCGCGTTGCAGGTCTTCGGGTGTGTCGATTCCGATGGTGGTGTGGTTGGAGACGGCTGTTTGGATGTGCAGGCCGTTTTGCAGCCATCGCAGTTGTTCGAGTGATTCGGCTTTTTCGAGTGTTGATGGTTGCAGTTGTGTGATTTTGAGCAGTGCCTCGGCTCTGTAGGCATAGAGGCCGATGTGGGTGTAGAAGTTGTGTTTTTGTGGCCACTGCTGTTTTTCGGCTCCTCGTATGAATGGGATAACCGAGCGTGAGAAGTAGATGGCTTTTCCGTTGTTGTCGACAACGACTTTTGGAGTGTTCGGGTTTTCGAGTTGTTCGAAAGGCAGATTGGGGTCGAAGGGTCGGATGAGTGTGGCGATGTCGGTTTCCGGGTTGTCGAAGCAGGCTGTAAGCGCTTGGATTTGTTCGGGTTGAATGAATGGCTCATCGCCTTGTATGTTGACGATGACTTTGGCGTCGGATTGGATATTGTTGTACGCCTCGAAGCATCTGTCTGTTCCTGAGGGGTGGTCGGGTCGGGTGATGACGGCTGTTCCGCCGAAGTTGTGGACCTCGTCGGCAATGAGTTGGTTGTCTGTTGCGACGACAATGTTGTCGAGCGCTTTCTTCACCTGGTTGTATACCCGGTGGATAACGGTCATCTCGCCGAGCATGGCGAGCGGTTTGCCGGGGAAGCGTGTGGAGTTGTATCTGGCGGGTATGATTGCGATGAAGTCTGTGTTGTTCATAGGATTGGTGTCTGAGTTGAGTTTAAAATCGGGTTCAAAGTTAGTGAATTATTATGATATTCGTTGTCGTGCATCTGAAAAAATGTCAGAGATGTGCGTTTTTGGCATGTTTTTTGCGTATTGTTGTATTGAAGTGCACAAAAATAAGTAAATTTGCACAGAAAACGATTTGCCGATGAATGTAGATCAGATTAAACGGATGCAGCGTGAGTTGCATGATGCACTTGGCCGTGGCCGCGTGGGTTATGTGGTGTCTCGGCTGGGTGAAGTTTCTCGCGAGCGGAGTTGGTGGGAAATGCGCGAGCGTGTCGACGAGTTGTCGATGCGTTACGGTTTGTTGTCGCGTTATTATATGGATGGCGTTGAGGACAGCGGCCGCACGACGCTGTTCCGTGGGATAGTTGATGATATGCATACGCTGGTCGACAGTGCCGTGATCGGGTTGTTGTCGGAAGTTTCCCGGGAGGTGTTTTTTGAGCGCCGCAGGGAGTTGGGCACGACCGTCTTGTCGGAACTGATTTCCCGTTACCGGACTGAGTCGCATAAGATTGAGTTGCTGAAGTCGTTGCCTGATGGCGAGCGTAACGTGGATGCGATTGTTCAGGCGCGCAGGCAGTGCGAGCAGTTGGAAACGGATATGTTCAATAAGGTTTGGAGTTGTTTTCCGATGAGCCAAGGTGACTCGGAGAGTCTACTCTCTTTCTGTACCGATGTTTCTGTTCCGGAATATGCCCGGGGATTGCTTGTGATGGCTTTGCTGCTGGGCTTGACGAAGTATTACGACGAGCGTAAACTGTTGTTGTTCGGGCGGATATATTGCGGTTCTGGCGATAGTGCCGAGGTGCAGACGCGTTGTGTTGTCGGCCTGCTGCTTGGAATGAGGTTGCACGACGTTCGCTGCCGTGAGAGTGCGCATTTGCCGGCGGTGCTGTCGGCGATGGCAGATGAGCCCGACTTTTCCGAGGATGTTGCCGTGGCGACGTTTTTACTTGTGAGGTCCCGTAACACCGACAATATCTCACGTCGTGTTCATGACGAGTTGATGCCCGACTTGTCGAAGATGTCACCCGACTTGCGGCGCAAGTTGCGCGACAGCGGCGGGAATCCGGAGGCGTTGGACTTGGAGGAGAATCCCCAATGGCGCGAGATGATCGAGAACGACAGTTTCGTCCAGAAGATGGAAACCTTTCAGCGCATGCAGATGGAGGGGAACGATGTGTTTCTGAGCACGTTCTCCCGCTTGAAGTCGTTCCCGTTCTTTTACACGATGAGCAACTGGTTCTTGCCCTACCATAGCGACCACACGATGGTAGAGGACACCTTCGGCGAGGCCGACAATCCGCTGGCCGAGATGGTTGCGAACGCTCCGTTTCTGTGCAACAGCGACCGGTTCTCGTTCTGTCTGTCACTCGGCTCGATTCCCGGGCAGCAGCGTGATTTGATGCGCGAGCAGGTCCGTGCGCATATGGAGGAAAACCGTGAGGAACTCAGTTCCAACCCCACCAGGGCGAATGCCCGTTACCACCGCGAAGTGTTGATGAACGGTTGTGTTCAGGATCTGTACCGTTTCTTCAAGTTGTTTTCCCGCCGGAGCGAGTTCGCGGCGTTGATGGATATGGACATGGATATGACGCGCCTGGCGGGTTTGAGCCGTTTCACCTGTACGTCGCAGATTTTGTCGGCGATTGCCCGGTTTTATATGGATAACGGGTTTGACACCGACGCGCTGCGTTACTACACGCTTTTGTGTAGCGACAGTGCCGAGGTGGAGCCGATTGTGCAGCAGCGTATCGGCCTGTTGTATGAGCGGCAGGGCCGCCCGGAGCAGGCGTTGCGCCATTATTTGAATTATGAGTTGGCCGTGGAGAACAGTGTCTGGAATCTGCGGCATATCGCCTCGTGTTATCGCGCGCTGCGCCGGTATGACGAGGCGCTGGAATATTATCGCAGGGCCGACGGGTTGAGCGCCGACAATGTCTCAATCACCCTCAGCATCGGCCATTGTCTGCTTGAGGCCGGCCGCGCCGAAGAGGCGTTGCAGCAGTATTTTAAGGCCGACCTGCTCGACGACAAGCGACACCGCGCTTGGCGTCCGATCGCGTGGTGCTCGTTCCTGACGGGTAATATGGAACGGGCCCTTGATTATTATTCCCGGATGATTGACCATCAAATGGCGACTTCGGAGGACTATCTCAACCGCGGCCATGTGCTGCTTTGTCTTGGCCGGAGAATTGAGGCCGTGGAGAGTTACCGGCAGTCGATTGCCGAGAACAAAGGCAGCGTTGACGATTTCCTGAAAGCCTTTGATTCCGACCGAAAACTGCTTCTTGAACATGGCTTGAACGCGATAGACCTCGCTTTGGTATCCGATGCCGCCACAGTTCCGCAAACCGAAAACCCCTCTATACTATGATACAACCGTCAGAAAACATCTTCTTTCATCCTTTCATGACCTGCGGCGGACTTGTTCCGTTCGACAAGGTGACCATCGACTTGTACGAGCCTGCCATTCGGCGTGGTATTGAAGAGCACAACCGCGAGATTGAGGCGATTACATCGAACGCCGACTTGCCCACGTTCGAGAACACGGTGGTTGCGCTCGAGCGCTCGGGTGAGGATCTGTCGCGGGTGTTGGGTGTGTTTTACCCGATGCTGTCGGCCGACGCCACCGACGAGTTGATGGAAATCGCCACCCGGATGACACCGTTGCTTTCGGAGCATTCGTCGTCCGTAACGCTCAACGAGGCGCTGTGGGTGCGAATCAAGTATGTGTACGAACACACCGACCTCGCAACGCTCGACACCGAGGACGCCACTTTGCTCCGCGAGACTTACCAGGGCTTCGTTCGCAGCGGCGCGGCCTTGGAGGGCGAGGCCCGCGAGCGGTTGCGCGTGCTGCGTGCCGAGTTGTCGCAAGCGACGCTCTCCTTCGAGCAGAACACGCTTAAAGAAATCGCCCGCTATGAACTTTGGCTCACCGCCGACGACCTTGCCGGCCTGCCCGAGAGCGCCGTCGAGGCCGCGGCCATGGCGGCGAAAGAGAAAGGCCGCGAGGGTGAATACCTCGTGACACTCTATGGGCCGAGTTACACCGCTTTTATGAAATACTCCTCGCGCCGCGACCTGCGTGAGCGACTCTATCTGATGTACAACCGGCAATGTACCGCCGGCGAGTTCAGCAACATCGACCTGATCGGCCGCATTGCCAACCTCCGCCTCGAAATCGCCCGCTTGCTCGGCCACAACACCTTTGCCGACTACCGCTTGGAAACCACTATGGCCGGAAGCACGCAGGCCGTTTACGATATGCTCAACCAACTCCGTGAGGCCTACACCCCCGCTGCCCGCGCCGAGATGGAGCACCTGAACCGATTCGCTTCCGAACTCGAGGGGAAACCTGTCGAACTCAAGCCGTGGGACTACGCCTACTACGCCAACCTTGAGCGCGATAGCCGGTATGGCATCAACGACGAGTTGCTCCGTCCGTACTTCCAGCTCGACCGTGTGATGGAGGGCGTGTTCGGCCTCGCCACGCGGCTTTACGGACTGCGATTCACCGAAAACACCGCCGCGCCAAAGTTCCACCCCGAGGCGCGTGTCTGGACTGTGACCGGCCGCGACGGCGCATATGTGGGCGAACTGTATACCGACTTTTTCCCGCGCGCCACCAAGCAGAGCGGGGCATGGATGACCAACTTCCGCGAGCAGTGGCACGAGGCCGACGGCAGCGATGTGCGTCCACAGGTGACGCTGACGATGAACTTCACCCGACCCACCGAGACCAAACCCTCACTGCTCACCTTGGGCGAAGTGCGGACGTTTGTCCACGAGTTCGGCCACGGACTGCACAGTTTGCTCTCGCAGTGCCGTTACTGCTCGCAATCGGGCACGAACGTATACCGCGACTTCGTGGAATTGCCGTCGCAGTTTATGGAGAACTTTATCTACCGGCGCGAGTTCCTCGACAGTTTCGCGCGCCATTATCAGTCTGGCGAGCCGATTCCGCAAGAACTGATCGACAAGGTGGTGGCCGCCTCGCAATACGGTGCTGGCTACGCCTGCCTGCGCCAACTCAGTTTCGGCCTGCTCGATATGGCATGGCACACGCTGCGCGAGCCTTTCGCCGGCGACCCGTTCGCATTTGAGCGCGAGGCGATGAAACCCGTGCAACTGTTCGAACCCATCGAGGGGTGCATGATGTCGAGCCACTTCGGACACATCTTCTCGGGCGGTTACGCGGCGGGGTACTACGGCTACAAGTGGGCCGAGGTTCTCGATGCCGACGTGTTCTCCAAGTTTGAGCAAGACGGCATCTTCAATCCCGACACGGCCGAGGCGCTGCGTCGCGAAATCCTTTCGCGCGGCTCAACGGAACCGCCTATGACCCTGTTTGATCGCTTCCGCGGCCGCAAACCATCAATCGATGCGCTGCTTCGCCGCGACGGAATCACCCCAAAAGACGATAATCATTAACCTTTTAACATACTCTACAATGAAAAAAATCCTCACTCTTATGGCCCTCGTAGCCATCACCGGCGCCACGGCCCTGGCCCAAGACAAGCAGTCCATCGATGTCGCCAAACTGCCCAATCTCGCGCAGAGCAACCTCAAGGCCTACTATGCCGACGTTGAAGTGACTGAGGCTGCCATCGGCACCGGAAAACTCAAGAACGAGTACTACGTGACCCTCGCCAACGGCACACGCCTCACTTTCGACAAGCATGGTCAGTGGACCGAGGTTGTTGCCAACGAAGGCGGCGAGATTCCCACCCGTATGGTGAACGGCCGCGTGCAGATGTATCTCGGCAAGAACCACCCCGGAGCAAAGGTGGTAAGAATGAAGAAAGACAAAAAGAGTAACTACGAGTTCGACCTTGACGACGGTAAGAACCTGTACTTCAACGAACAGTTCGCTCCCATCACCCCGAAATAACAACTGTCCTATGGCACGTCGCACCAACACCGGAATCCCGGGTCTGTCGTTTTCGTGGCGGCGGGCTTTGGGCATCACCCGCGCCAAGCGCAAGTTCACGGCCGAAACTGGCATTCCCACCACCAAGTCGGGCATGGAACGCCGGATAGGCCAGACGATACTCGACTTCCTCTTCCGCCGCAAATGATTCGGAACAAACGGAAACTGACCGGCCTCCCTCGGGTTTGAGGGAGGCCGGCTTGCTTGGAGAGTGTGAATTGTCAGAGAGGGGGATTACTTGGCAATCAGTTTCTTGCCGTTCTCAATCACGATGCCGTGGTAGTTGTTGTCAACGGGTTGGCCGAGGATGTTGAAACGTCCGTTGGCTTTTCCGTTGGCGGCTTTGATGTCGCTGATTGAGGAGAGGTCTTTGGCGGGCAGATAGATAATGGTTCCCAGTGCGGGGTTGTCGGCTTTGTCGACAACAACTTCGGCGATGTGCTCATCGTCTTGCACGTCAACGCTCCAGGTGTTTCCCTGGGCGTAACTGTCGTTGGCGGTATTGTTGTAGTAGTCGAACTTCTTGTAAGTTCCCTCGCTGTCGTTACCATTGTTGATGAACACATTGTTACCGGGGTTGTAGTCCTCGGCGGTGAG
>CACYCT010000027.1 GCA_902772965.1 uncultured Bacteroidales bacterium
ATCGTGGTGCGCGGCGGTGTAAGCCCGGGGCTCGATAGCGTTTGCGTTGATGCTGTCGAAGTAGGCTTTTTGCTCGTCGGCGCTCATGGCGTTCCATTCGTCGACGTAGAAGGTGCCGTAGACGCCGCCGTGCCAAGTAAATACGCCTCCCGCGCCCACCTCGTCGCGCGCGGCGGCGAAGGCCTCGGCAAAGGTCATGTCGTCGGTCACGTTGTGCGCCATGGCGTGCTCGTCGGTGGTGGGGTTGTTTGCATCGGCGGCGCTGTCGGCGGCGGCTTGGGCGGCGTTCCACTTGCTTACGCTGTAGGCTGCGGCCGAGCCGATGAGGATGCCGCTGATGCCGTCGATTGCCACACGCTTCCAGCCGGTGTGAATCTGTTGTGGGGCGGTCACCTTCTTGGGTTGTGCGGCGGGGGGCGTTTGCATGTTCTGGTGCAGGGTTTCTTCGTTGTTCATTGTAGTAAGGTTTTGTGAGGGTTAGTAATTCGCTGCAAAGGTAGGTCGGCTTGCGGCGGCGCGCCAAATTATAGAAGTTATGTTGTAGCAACCGGCTGGTTTATTGTAGGAAATGGTCGTCGGGCGCAATTATTTCTTGAATTTCGCCTTACAGTAGGGGCAGGCGGAGTTCTGGATAAGAATTTCATAGTCCTGAAATCCCAAAAAGTGGCGGCACTCGGGATTGGGGCAGACGTACTCCCTCTTGAAATTGCGGTCGAGCTCATCTTGTTTTATAGGTGCCGAGGCTGATTTGCGGTATGCGGCAATTGTGAATCCCAGCGAGATGGCTATTGCCAGACCGTAAAGCACAAAATAAATGGGCGAATCATGCCATAAAAAACCGCATACAATGGCAATCATGGTGATGAGACCGGTGGCGCTGCGAAGGGCATTGAACTTACCGGCGGCAATCTGGAGTGATAATTTCTCGTGATGATATTTTTCCCACACTTGTTTCAGTGGCGTGATGTCGACGGTTTTGGGGATAAGCGGGCGTATAAAGTCCCAATTGAGGGTGTAGCGGCTCTCGCCGAGGTCTACGAGGTCGCCGATGCTGATCTGTTTGATGACGATAGGCTGCCCAGCCACGCGGGTGATGTTGGCGGCGTTGAGGTTGCGGATGGTGCACGAGCCGTCGTCGTTGACGGTGAGTTGGGCGTGTTTGCGGCTCACGTTCATGGGCACAGAGCCGGCAGCACCCACCGCCTTGTTGATTTTGCCATCGGCGGAGGAAATGCGCAGTTGCTGTGAGTTGGCGTCGCGTCCGATAATAAGGTCGAGTAACATGATTTATTCCTTTGATGGGGTGCAGAATGATTTAAGGCGTTTCACGGCTTCGAGCGATAGTGGCACCGCGAAGTTCTGCCCCGTGCCGTTGCTGAGGATAATGCGGCGGCGCGGCACGCTGATGTGCTGGAGGAAGTCGAGATTGATGATGGTGCTTTTGCCAATACGCATAAAGCGTTGCGCATCGGTGCCGAGTTGGGCGGCGAGGGCGTTTTCCATGACAAGCAGATTCATACACACGGTGTATTTCGAGCCGTTGGCAACGATAATCTGCGTGTAGTTGCAGTCGGCACGGAAGGCAACGATGGTGCTGGCGCGCAGGCGGAGCAGTTCGTCGCGGGTGGTGAAGAGTATGGTTCGGTCGTGAGTGGTCATATGATGTATGGTTTATCGGTTTATGTGATAGTCTTTCGTTTCTCTTAAATCAGCCTTTAATAGTGGGTTAATATGAAACAATTAATTTACGGCTATCGATTAAGCCACCCGTCTTCGAGTTTTTAAAATTTATTGTATACCCAAATGACACAAATTGCTATCACATAGATGATGAATCCGAAAATAATTAGAGCCTCATACCAATTAAGTTCACCAGTCTGTGAAACATGCCTACCGGTAACCCCTAATGCCGTTTTAAATAAAGAACCAAAACCGGCAAGTATCAGAAACGAAAGCTGCATGTGGCTGAATTTAAAGTGCCAATCACCTCCCTAAGATTGACAAATACAACAAAAAAGCGTGGGAGACTGAACTTGTTGCTCATCCCACGTTCTGAGGCTCTTGCATTGCCCTTGGTAGTTGAACGAGCAACGCAGAAGCCCACGCCGAATATGCTTCACTCCCTACCGCACGCAGCGGTAAGGGCTAATGAACATATCCCACATAGGTCATCTACTGTTGCTTCCTCCTTGACTACCAATGGAAATTTGCAAGATTTCAGAACGTCAGGAATGAAGCGCCGAGTAAACGCCTTTCTTATGTTTTCGTTCCCTGCCATGCACCCGCCTCCTTGCGGCAACGGACTTCTGCCAAAGAACAACGGCAAAGATAGCGGTTTTAGCCGAATCTGCCAAAGATATTCGTGTTTTTTGGCTTATGGGTCAATTTTCAGCCTGCAAATTGACCCATAAGCCTATTTTTTATTTATTTTATTGATTGTCACAAAGTTACTAAAACTTTTTGACATCACAAAGCCTCCGCTTGAGAAAGTAGAGGCTTATTTATATGTTTTACAACATGTTATATAAAAAACAACCAATAACCCATAACCCACAAAAAGGGTGTGCCATAATTTTGACACACCCTCTATTACAGAGTTTTTTCGATAATCAGAGCAGTTTTTCGATGGCGGCTTCGACAACGGTCATATCATCGGTGGGCTCGAAGCGTGCCACGATGTTTCCCTCGCGGTCGACAAGGAATTTGGTGAAGTTCCATTTGATGTCGGGCTTGGAGGCGTATTCAGGGTCGGCTTTGAGCATCATCTCATCGAGTAGTTTTCCGAGTCGTTGGCTCTTGTCAAATCCGCCGAAGCCTTTTGCGGATTTCAGCAGGGTGAACAGAGGTGATTCGCCGGGTCCGTTGACTTCAATTTTTTTGAACTGCGGAAATTCTGTGCCGTAGTTGAGTTGGCAGAACGAGTATATCTCCTCCTCGGTTCCGGGTGCCTGTTGCCCGAATTGGTTGCAGGGGAAGTCGAGGATTTCGAGGCCGCGCTGGTTAAGACGTTTGTAGATGTCTTCGAGTGCCTCGTACTGCGGGGTGAACCCGCAACGTGTTGCGGTGTTGACTATAAGGAGTACTTTTCCTTTGTAGTCGGCGAGGCTGATGTTGTTCCCATGCCGGTCGGCTACGGTGATATCGTAGATGGTCTGTGACATAGTGTTGAGTGATAATAGGGTGAGTAACAGGATGGTTAACTTGAATCTCGGTTTCATAAGTATGGGTTTATTTTATGATGCCTAATTGCCGGGATATCTCCAACATCCGCTCGATGGGTTTCACGGCTTGCCGGGCTATTTCCGGGTCTACTGTGATTTCGGGAGCCATGTAGCGGAGTGAGTTGTAGAGTTTTCCCATGGTGATGAGTTTCATAAAGTTGCATTCGTTACAGGCGCAAGTGCCGTCTTCAGGCGGAGCGGGAATGAATGTTTTTCCGGGGCACTTTTGCTGCATTTGGAAGAGGATACCGCTTTCTGTGCAAACGATAAATGTGTCGGCTTGGGCGGTCACCGCATAGTTGAGCAGTGCCTGTGTGCTTCCGACCATGTTAGCCATCAGCCGTATCGGCTTGGGGCATTCAGGGTGTACGAGGATGTGTGCCTGCGGGTATTGCTTGTGCAGTTGCAGCAGTTTTTCGACTGAGAATTGCTCGTGCACGTGGCATGCTCCGTCCCATATGGTCATTTGGCGGCCTGTGGTTGCGCTGATATAGTTTCCGAGGTTCCGGTCGGGACCGAAGATGATGGGTTTGTCGGCGGGCAGGCTTTCGACGATTTGTCGGGCGTTGCTTGATGTCACCACCACATCGGTGAGTGCTTTCACCGCTGCGGATGTGTTGACATAACTGACAACGGTGTGGTCGGGTCGGGCTTGTACAAATTCTCTGAATTTATCTGCCGGGCAACTGTCGGCAAGTGAGCAACCGGCATTGATGTCGGGTACGATTACGGTTTTTTCGGGGCAGAGAATCTTGGCTGTTTCTCCCATGAAGTGTACGCCGCAGAGGACGATTACCTGCGCGTCGGTTTTTGCTGCAAGTTGTGCCAATGCGAGGCTGTCGCCGATGTGGTCGGCCACTTGCTGGATTTCTTCGCGTTGGTAGTAATGTGCCATAATCACGGCGTTTCGCTCGCGCTTGAGGCGTGTGATTTCCTCGCGCAGGTCGAGTGCGGGGTCGATGGGGATGTCGACGTAACCTTTTTCAACGTTCATATATCACTATATTTTTTTTTATTTTTTAAAAAACTCTTTTATGATGTTCATTATAGCCTGTTGAAAGCGTGGAAAACTTTTAGGGCTTTTTCTTGCTTTTCAACTTATCAACGTTTGTGTGTGGTTTACCGGCACGTTTATCAACATGTTTGATTTCTTATTTTCAGGTTTTTAGAATGGTTATCAACAGTGTGTTGATTGGCGTGTGGTGTTGATAAGTTTTTTTGTCAGGCTTGTTGATAATTGTAGAAAACGCGGTTGAAAAGTTGGTGACATTTTTTAAAAACTTTTTTTGTGTGTTGTCGGAATTTTTCTATCCGGCGTGTTGCTGAGTTTTCCAAATAAAGTTATTGAAAATTGTCGTTAAGTTTTCAACAGTAATCTACAGGGTTATCAACATTGTTTCGACATCATTTTTTCTCCCATCGGTAAAGTCCTTCGTTTTCGGCTTTGATGTAGACGGGCATACCTACGTAGGCGTATTTTTCTTTGAGGGTGATGATGTCTTTGTCACGCAGTCGGATGCATCCCTCGCTTGCGCGTCCGGGTACGGAGGATTCGTTGTTGGTGCTTCCGTGGATACCTATACCGGTGTGTCCGGGTGTTTTGAGTCGCAGGAACCAGTGACCGTATGCGAGAATGTTTCCCCGTCCGTCCTTAAAGTCGTGTTTCCAGGTGCTGGCGTCTTGTATGGCGGTGATGGAGAAAGGTTTTCCGGCGGGTGATTCCGGAGTTTTCATGTCACCGACGCGTTGTTTGTTGCCTTTGTTTTTACTCAGGCATACGGGGAATTGGGCGAGCATGATTGTGTCGGAGCCTTTCCGGTCGTAAACGCGGAGGTTCAGGTCGCGTTTGCTGATGACGATGAAGGCGGTTTTTTTAGGTTGTTTGGTGGTGGCCGTGGTGTTGGCCTTGCGTTTTTTCGTGTTGGATTTTTTTGTTTGCGCGCATGCGCCGAGTGCGAGCGCGGCCACAATGGTGATCAGCAGAATACGTTTGAGCATATCGGTAAGGAAATTGTTTGGGTTAGTTTCAGGCTGCAAAGGTATGAAAAAGATTGCTTATTGTGTGGAATTTTGTGATTTATAACATTTTTGGATTATGTTGTGATTACCCTTGGGATAATCACCCTAAAAGTACCATACCCCAGAACCGTTTATTTCAAGAGGCTATCCACCTTTGCCGCTATTTCCTCGCTTGAGGGCAGTAACGACCGATAGTGTTCCGGCAGTTTGCTCGTTAGGCTATATGTCGCCACGCCTATTGGAGACGCGGAGTGACGCAGGGCATATTCCACAATCGTCCTATTCTTCTCCTTGCAGATGATGATGCCAATCGATGGGTTCTCATGAGGGAGCTTCTGCTTGTCGTCAAGCACATTGAGGTAGAATTCCATCTTGCCCTTGTACTCCGGCTTAAACTCGCCCACTTTGAGCTCAATGGCCACCAGAGCTTGCATACGGCGGCTGTAGAGCAGCAAATCGATGAAGTATTCATGCCCATCGACCTCGAGCCGATATTGATTGCCTATGAATGAAAAGTCCTGGCCAAACTCCATCAGGAATGCACGAATGTTTTTGACAATTGACAATTCCAACTCGCGCTCGGAGTGTTCTTCTTGTAGGTCAAGAAGACTGAAGGTATAATCGTCACGCAAAGCCAATGCCGCTAGGTTCTTCACCGATTGCGGTAGCGTTTGGTCATAATTGCTTTGTCCCAGTAGATAATTTTCGAACGCCTTGGCTTCGATTTGGTGCATCAGCACGTTCTTTGTCCATCCAAAGCGCTTGGTGGCAAGAATATAGAAGCGACGCTCTTGTGTGTCCTTGCACTTTGTCAGAATAAGAATGTGCTTTGTCCAACTAATTTCACCAACCAATGGTTGGAGAATTTCATCATGTTGATATTCAGCGTAG
>CACYCT010000028.1 GCA_902772965.1 uncultured Bacteroidales bacterium
CTCACCGATTTCCGTAGTTTTTGAAACTTTTTCGCCATCAATCGCCGGATTCTCGAAATTTTCCACTAACTTTGCAACGGAATCCAAATCAAGGTAGTCCACGTCAGCGGGAGTCGTTCGCTGTTGGTCTATGATGGTTTGGATTTTCTCTTTATCCACATAGAGCATCTTGCCCTGCGTTATCCAATTCAGCCACTCCGCATTATCTTTGGGGAATAAACCTCTAATACTTGAGACTGCCGGATGATGGGTTGCCTGAAATCGCACCGCCCCGCTCGCCGGCAGTCGCTTTTTCTTTATCAGTCTCTTTATCATTGCGTTCCGCAAAACGGATATCAGATCCGTCAGCCGCGTCACGGTTCGCAGCACCGCGCGCCGACAGGAACACCACCGCCATCCGTCGGCGGCGTTGCCGGAGGAACATCATCAGGATTATCGGAATCCTTTTGGCCGTCCGGAACTTTTTCATTACCTTTGTCGGCGGAAACATCACCGGGGGCGACAGCCCTGCCCCCTTGATTGTCGGTAGGGGTAACTCGGGTATCGGCAGGTGATTTCTTTTTAGATTTGGGTATGTTTGCATCATACGATGTAACTACCCAATTCTTATTTTCATGGGCAATATTCCCTTCTCTATCCCTTACATTTTTACTGACAACTACGCGCTTACCGTCTTTCTCAAAGATAACCTTATCCCACTTCTCTTTGATTATATCTCCTTCGTTAATGACTTCGTCTATAGCCGCCATCATCTCCTCCTCGTTGGCAAAGTCTTTTCCATCACCAACATGTTTGTCGATAATATGTTCAAGACCGGCATTGTCTTCACGACTACCCCATACAAGGTCAATATCGCCAACCTCATCACGATGCCACACAGCCAGTGCGTCGCCGCTCTTTTGCTTGAATAGGAAACTGAAAGCCTCCTTAACCTTACCCTTAAACTGGTCATAGATGTTACCGAACACGCCGCGCCCTACCGGCTCAGGCTCAGATGCCCTCACCGGCTCCTCCAAACCCTCGTGCGCCTTCCAGTAATCCCAATCCTTCGGCCGCTCGGCCAACTCACCTTTGGCATACGCATGCGCCGCATGACGGTTTGGACATTGGCTGATAAAAACAAAATAACGCCCGATTGGGTGGGCGTTATTTGTGTAAGTGATTGATTGTCAGGCGTGATTCCGTTGGGATTCGAACCCAAGACCCACAGCTTAGAAGGCTGTTGCTCTATCCAGCTGAGCTACGGAACCGTTCTGTTTTGCGGCTGCAAAGGTACTGTTTTTTTGCGATATGCCCAAATAAAAGTGTTCGGGCGGCGTGTATTGGGTTGTGTATCAGTCGATATATTGCTTGATTTGTTGGATCAGTTGTTGGGCGGTGTGCACTCCGGGTTCGCTCCAGAGGAGTTTTCCGGCTTTGAAGATCATGAGTGTGGGCACGGCTTGTATTCTGTAGGTGGCGGCGAAGGATTCGGCCTGGTCGATGTCGATTTTGATGACGTTGGCCTGTTGGCCGATGGCTGTTTTCACTTCTTCGATGATGGGGTGCATGGTTTTGCAGGGTCCGCACCATGTTGCGAACACGTCGACGAGGGTGGGTCGGTCTTGGTTGATGATTTCCTGGAAGGTCATAGTGGTGTGGGTTATTTGGGTAGGTGTTTAGCGTTTGGTGATTGTTGGATGTGTGGTTGGTGGCTTGATTTGTTGACGCCGGGTTTGGGTTTGTAGGTCTGTATGGGTTGTGGGGTTTGGTTTCTGAGTGTCCGCGGGGTTTCGTTGACGGGTGCGGTGTGTACTTGCGGCTCTTGGGTGTTGTTGTTTCGGATGATGATTTTTTGTTTTCCGTTATTGGGGTATGTGGCTTTGTCAAGGTGCGTCCTCAGTAGTGTGATACTGTCGATGAGGCAGACGGAGCGCTGTCGGAGGTGGTAGTTGATGGATCCGTAGACTCGTGTGAGTGTTCGTGTGGTGTCGGTTTGGAGTGTGACGGTGTTCCATCCGCTGGAGTTTATGTGCTGTTGTGTGATGGATGTTGTTTGGTCGCTGTAGTCGGCGGCGAGGGTGACGGAGAGGTGTGCCGCGGCGTTGATCTGGTAGAGTTGGAGGGTGTATTTGTCTCCGGTTCTGTGTTGCGGGTCGGGTGTGAGTTTGAAGTTGATTTGTCCGTTTTGGAGTCCTTGTGTGATTAGGAATGATTTGGGTAGGTTCCAGAGGTTAGCGGTGTCTCCTTGTGCGGTGTATGTTTGGTGTGGTGCCGGGTTTTCCGCGGTGTGGGTTGAGGCGGGTGGTGTTGCGTTGGGGTCGATGTCTTGCCGCTGTTTTTGTAGTATCTGTATTGCCTTGTCGCACACTTTGATGTATGTTTCCATGTTCTGTGCGTACCAGTCGAGTGATTTGTCGTACTGTTGCTGTGTGATGTTGTGTTTTTCGAAGACGGCTTGTTTGAGTGCGATTCTGGCGGAGTCGTTGACGTATTGGTCGTTATGGTTGTCGGCGTATGCTTCGGCGATGGCGAGGTCTGCGATGAGCGGGGCCATTTTGGATTCTTTGACAACCCCTGACGGTGCTTTGTCGCATGCTGTGAGGGCTACGGCGGCAAGGAGTGCGAGTAGTGTGATATGGCATGCTTTTGGGGTTGTCATTGCTGTTGTGTTGTTTCTTTGTCGTTGGCAGCGAGTTGGTTTCGGTAGAAGATGATGAGTGTTGCCACGGATGTTGTCAGTGCGGCGTCGGCGATGTTGAACACGGGTTGGAAGAAGATGGCGTGTTGTCCGCCGATGTATGGTATCCATTCTGGCCAGTTCCACTGGAAGAGCGGGAAGTAGAGCATGTCGACGACTTTTCCGTTGAACAGTGTGGCGTATCCGCCTTCGGTTGGGAAGAGTGTTGCCACTTGCGGGGGTTGGGGCGCGTTGAATATCTGTCCGTAGGCGATGCAGTCGATGGCGTTTGCGGCGGCTCCGGCGGTAATCATGGCTATGCATGCGACGTATCCCCGAGGGATGTCGGTTTTGTCGTGTATTTTGTATAGGTAGTAGCAAAAGGCTGTCACGGCGATGATTCGGAACCATGTGAGCAGCAGTTTGCTTCCCATTTCCATTCCGAATGCCATGCCGTTGTTTTCGATGAAGAGTATTTTGAACCAGGATGTGACGTCTACCTGTTCTCCGATGAAGAAGTGTGTTTTGACCCAGATTTTCACTGCTTGGTCAATCAGGATGACGGCGAGGATGATTGTGGTGATCAGTGTGGTGTGTGTTCGTTGTCTCATGATGGTCGTAGCCGGCGTTTTTGCTCGATTTCTTTTCCTTCGATGGAAGTTGTGGCGTGTGGCACTGCGAGGAGTCGTCCTTTTGGAATGAGTTTGCCTGTGATTCGGCAGATTCCGTATGTTCCGTTGTCGATTCGCAGGAGTGCCGCTTTGAGTTTGTTGATGAATTCCATTTGCCGCTGTGCCCGTTGGCTGGCTTGTTCTTTGTTGAGCGTTGTCGCTCCTTCCTCCATCACTTTGTAGGCGGGGTTGGATTCGTCGGCTTCGAGTGCGGCGGTGAGTTGTTCGTAGCTGGCCTGTGCCTGCTGGAGTTTTTCTAAGATGAGGGTTCTGAACTCTTGCAGTTCCTCATCGGTGTAGCGTGTCTTTTCCGGGGTTTCCATAGTGTGTGGTTTTGCGTGATTTGGGTTTATGTTTTTTAGGCGTGCCGCGGCAGTGTTGGTGGCGGCACGCCTTTTCTATAAGGGGTTATGCTTTGTCGACTTGTATTTTCACGCCGAGGTCGTCGTCCGGGTCGAGGCTGTCGTCCCGGCTGACGTCTTGGAGGGTGATTGAGTTGGCCTGCACCTGTTGCGCGATGTAGTCTTGGTGTTGGTCGAGTGCGTCGCTTACACGCCGGTTGGGCTGGATGGTGACGTTGATCCGGTCAGTGAGTTCGAATCCTTTTGCTTTTCGGATGTTTTGGATTCGGTTGACGAGTTCGCGCGCTGTTCCTTCGTGTATGAGTTGGTCGGTGAGTGTGATGTCGAGTGCGACGGTGAGGTTGCCCTGGTTGGTCACGAGCCATCCTTCGATGTCCTGGTTGATGATTTCGACGTCTTCGAGTTCGATTTGTACGCTGCGGTCGGTCAGGGGTATTTCGAGTGTTCCGTGCTGCTCGAAGGTGATGATTTGCTGTTGTGTGAGTTCAGCGAGTGCGGCGGCGACGGCTTTCATGTCTTTCCCGAGTTTCTTGCCGAGTGTCTTGAAGTTGGGTTTGATGCGTTTGACGAGTATTCCGGAGTCGGTGCTGACGAATTTGATTTGTTTTACGTTGACTTCGTCTTTGATCAGGTCGGCGAGTGCTTGGATGTCGTTTTGCTGTGTGCTGTCGGCGACTGGGATCATGATGGTGCTCAGCGGTTGTCTCACTTTGATGTTTTGTTTTCTTCTTAGTGAGAGTGTCATCGAGGTGATGTCTTGGGCGATGAGCATTCGTCGCTCAAGTTGTTTGTCGATGAGGGCGTTGTCGGCTGTCGGGAAAGCCGCGAGGTGTACGGAGTTGTTGTTTCCGGTGAGGTCGCGGTAGAGTTGGTCGGCGAAGAAGGGTGCGATGGGTGCCATGAGCAGCGCGGTTGTTGTGAGGCACTGGTGGAGTGTCTGGTAGGCGGCGAGTTTATCGGGTTCCATTCCCGCGGCCCAGAAACGGCGCCGGTTGAGGCGGACGTACCAGTTGCTGAGGTGCCGGTCGACAAAGGTGCTGATTGCGCGTGCTGCTTTTGTGGGCTCGTAGTCGTTGAGTGTTTCTGTTACGGTTGCGATGAGCGAGTTGAGTTGCGAGATGATCCAGCGGTCGATTTCGGGTCGTTGGCTGATGGGTACTTGTGGTGCTGTGGTGTCGAAGTTGTCGAGGTTGGCGTATCGGGCGAAGAAGGTGTAGGTGTTGAAGAGGGTTCCGAAGAATTTGTTTGCCACTTCCTCCACTCCTTTGCGCGCGAATTTGAGGTTGTCCCAGGGCGCGGAGTTGCTGATCATGTACCATCTGAGCGGGTCGGAGCCGTATTGTTCGATGGCTTTGAAGGGGTCGACGGCGTTTCCGAGTCGCTTGCTCATTTTCATTCCGAACTCGTCGAGCACGAGTCCGTTGCTGATTACGGCTTTGTATGCGACGGAGTCGAATGCCATGGTTGCGATGGCGTGCAGGGTGTAGAACCATCCGCGTGTCTGGTCTACGCCTTCGGCGATGAAGTCGGCTGGGAAGGCGCGTCCGGAGTCGATGAGTTCCCGGTTTTCGAAGGGGTAGTGTTGCTGCGCGTATGGCATGGCGCCGGAGTCGAACCAGACGTCGATCAGGTCGAGTTCCCGTTTCATGGGTTTTCCGGTGGGGCTTACGAGGATGATGTTGTCGACGTATGGCCGGTGGAGGTCGATTTTGTTGTAGTTTTCCTCAGAGTAGTCTCCGGGTGTGAATCCGGCGTCCCGGTAGGGGTTTGATTCCATGAATCCTGCCTGTACGGCGCGGTCGATTTCGTTGAAGAGTTCTTCCACGGAGCCGATGCAGGTCAGTTCGTCGTCTTCGCTTCTCCAGATGGGCAGCGGTGTTCCCCAGTAGCGGCTTCGGCTGAGGTTCCAGTCGTTGAGGTTCTCGAGCCATTTTCCGAATCGTCCAGTTCCGGTGTGCTCGGGTTTCCACTTGATGGTGTGGTTGAGTTCAACCATGCGGTCTCTGGCGGCGGTTGCGCGGATGAACCAGCTGTCGAGCGGGTAGTAGAGGATGGGTTTGTCGGTACGCCAGCAGTGCGGGTAGTTGTGTTCGTGTTTTTCGAGTCGGAAGGCTGTTCCGGCCTGTTTCATGCGGATGGCGATGTACACGTTGAGGTCTTCGGCCTTGTCGGCGGCTGCTTTGTCGAAGGTTCCGTTGACGGTGTATTGCGGGTCGTAGTCGTTTTTGACCCATCGTCCGGCGTATTCGTTGTAGAGACTGAGGTTGACGAATCGGTTGACGAAGTCGGGGTCGAGGTCTTCGATGGTGTAGTATTTTCCGGTGAAGTCGACCATGGGCCGTGTCTCGCCTTTCCGGTTGATCATAAACAGTGCGGGCACGCCTGCGGCTTTGGCCACAGCGGCGTCGTCGGCGCCGAAGGTGGGGGCGATGTGTACGATTCCGGTACCGTCTTCTGTGGTGACGTAGTCGCCGGGAATGACGCGGAAGGCGTTGTCGTTGGCCTCGATTTGGTCGCCTTTCTTGTCAACGGGTTGCACCCAGGGGAATAGTTGCTCGTATCTCAGTTCGAGGAGTTGTTCTCCGGTGAAGTGTCCGATGATTTTCCAGGGGATGAGTTTGTCGCCTTGCTTGTATTCCGACAGCGGCATTTGCTCGGCTTCGGGTTTGAAGTATGCGTTGAGCCGGTCTTTGGCGAGGATGTAGATGGCCGGTTGTCCGGTGTAGGGGTTGTAGGATTCGACTGCGAGGTATTCGAATCGCGGTCCGACGCAGAGTGCTGTGTTGCTGGGCAGTGTCCAGGGCGTGGTTGTCCATGCGAGCATGGCGATGTGGCTGAATCCCGGGTCGGCTTTTTCCTTGATGGCCGCCACAACGGGGTGGTCGTTCTGTACGACGGCGAATTGTGCGGTGGCTGTTTGGTCTTTGACATCGCGGTAGCATCCGGGCAGGTTGAGTTCGTGTGAGCTCAGTCCGGTTCCGGCCGCTGGCGAGTAGGGTTGGATGGTGTATCCTTTATAGAGCAGTCCCTTGTTGTAGAGTTGTTTGAGCAACCACCACAGGGATTCGATGTAGGAGTTCTTGTAGGTGATGTAGGGTTGTGTCATGTCGACCCAGTAGCCCATTTGCCGGGTGAGTGTTTCCCATTCCTGGGTGTATTTCATCACTTCGGTTCGACATGCGCGGTTGTAGTCGTCGACGGAGATTTTCTTGCCGATGTCCTCTTTGGTGATGCCGAGTGTCTTTTCCACTCCGAGTTCAACGGGGAGTCCGTGAGTGTCCCATCCGGCTTTTCTGAGCACTTGGAATCCGCACATGGTTTTGTGGCGGCAGACGATGTCTTTGATTGTACGTGCCATTACGTGGTGGATTCCGGGCATGCCGTTTGCGCTCGGTGGGCCTTCGTAGAAGACGAACGACGGATGTCCGTCCCGCTCGGTGATGCTTCGTTGGAACACGTTCTCGGTGTCCCACAGTTGGAGCACGTCTTTGTTGACTTGCGAGAGGTTGAGAGAGGTATATTCGTTGTATTTTTTCATTGTGGTGTGTTTTATTTGAGTTTTGATTTCGCTCCTTTGACGCCGCCTTGAAGGCTGAGGATATTGGTGTCGAAGGAGGTTGTTTTCCGCTCGAGTTCGCGTTTGCGTTTGATGGCGAGGTTCACGAGCCGGTCGATGAGTGTGGTGAAGTTGATTCCCTGTCCCCGGTTGTCCCAGAGGTACCATGAGAGCGATCCGGGGATGGTGTTGATTTCGTTGACGTAGATTTTCCGTGTTGTTCCCTCAATCATCACGTCGACCCGCGCCACGCCGTGGCAGGAGAGGACCCGGAAGGTTTCTCCGGCGAGGCGTTGTATCTCTTCGGTTTCGTCTTGCGGCAGTTGAGCGGGGAATATTTTCTTCGACGCGGCCATTCCTTTGGCTTTCGCGCCTTTGTGTCCGCCTTTGTATTTCTCGTCGAAGTCGAGAAACTCTCCGCCTGTGATGGGTTGCTCGAGTACGGAGGTTTCGAACTGGTCGCAGTCGCCGAGCACGGCGCAGTTGATTTCCTGCATGTCGGCCACTTTGTGCTCGACGAGCAGTCGGGTGGAGTATCGCTCGGCCTGGTCGAGTCGGTCGATGAGTTCCTCGCGGTTGTGTGCCGCTCCGATGCCTACGGAAGAGCCGAGGTTGGCGGGTTTGACAATGACGGGGTATCCGAGTTCTGATTCAACTCTCTGCAGTATCTGTTCGCGTTGCTCGAACCATTGCTTGTCGGTGAACCAAACATAGTCTACCACGGGTATTCCTTCTGCGGCGAGGATCATTTTCATGGTGATTTTGTCCATTCCGTTCGCGCTGGCGAGTGTGTTGCAACCGGCGTAGGGTATTCCGATGGTGTCGAGGATTCCCTGGAATGTGCCGTCTTCGCAGTTTGTTCCGTGGAGCACGGGCAGCGCCACGTCGAGGTGTGCGATCACGCTCCGTCCGAACAGTGAGCGTTTTGCGGCGTAGAGGTTATAGTCGCCGTATTCGGGTCGCATGTACACCTGCTTGCTCCATCGGAGCAGTTGCGGAATGTTTTTGAAGTTGGTCACGTCGAGCATGGCCTCTGCGGTGTACCATTTTCCGTCTTTGGTGATATAGATGGGTGTGATGTCGTATTTATCGGTGTCGATTGCTGCCATGGCTTGTGTGGCCGACAGGACGGAGATTTCGTGCTCTGTAGAGCGTCCGCCGAAGAATACGCCTATGTTTGTTTTCATATATGGAGTTTGTTTTATGTGTTGTTTACTTGAATGTGTCGGGCAGGTCGTTTTCGATGAGCACGGTGTCGCCGGCTTTTGCGAGTGACAGCATGAGTTGGTAGCCTTGTTCGAAGTTTGCCACGGTGTGGATCTTGTCGGCGGGGAAGTTCTCGTCGCGCAGTCCTTGGAGGATGTCTTCGCGGTTGACTTCGCAGGCGATGATTGCCACGTCGGCGGTGTGCGCGATGTGTTGTCCGAACTCGCGGTTCCGTTGGGCCTGCACGCTGCCGAGTTCAATCATTCCCGGTGTGATGACGAACCGTTGTCCTTCCATCTGGCTGAGCACGTCGAGTGCCATACGGGAGCCGACGGGGTTGCTGTTGTACGCGTCGTCGATGATGGTGATGCCGCCTGCCTGCCGCATGCTCAGCCGGTGTTCCACTTGTTCGATACGGCTCACGGCGGCTCGGATTTTGGCTTCGGGCACGTTGAGTTCGATGGCTACGATTACGGCGGCGAGCAGGTTGCTGATGTTGCTTTCTCCGACGAGGCGTGTGTTGAGTTCGATGTCGTGTCCGCGTCCGACGATGTTGAATGTGGCTCCGCGGCGGTGGTAACGGAGGTTTTCGATGTGGTAGTCCACTGCCGGACCGTCGTTCATGGCGTAACGTGTGACGCGTGTGTCGCTCACGGGCCGGTTGGCGATGTTCGGCCAGTCGTTGTTGAGCACGGCCATACCGTCGGCGGGCAGGGCGTCAACGAGTTCAAATTTGGTGCGCTGCACGTTCTCGACGCTCTTGAAAGTCTCGAGGTGCATTTCACCCACGGCGGTGACGATACCGTAGCGTGGGTGGACGATGTCGCAGATTTCCTTGATGTCGCCCACGTTTTTGGCTCCCATCTCGCAGACGTACACCTGGTCGTACGGGCGGAGGACTTCGTTGATGGTTCGTGTCACGCCGAGTGTGGTGTTGAAGTTTCCCGGCGGGAGGCACACGCTGTAGTGCTCGCTGAGGATTTCTCCGAGGAAGGTGCGTGTGCTGGTTTTTCCGTAACTGCCCGTGACTCCGACGATGATGAGGTCGGGCATGGATGCCAATTTGCGTTTTGCGGCGTTGAGGAACTTGTCGCGTTCATAATTGCGATAGGGTGTGAGCAGCCAGTTGGCGAGCAGAGTCAGCAGCGGCGAGATGAAGGTAAGGGCCGTGAGTGACACCGCGGCGTCGTATATTCCACCGGTGAGGTATGCCCCTCCTGTCAGACAAATGGCCAGCGTGAGGGCCAGGCAGATGTGCAACTTGATCCGCTTGGTGTATTTAAGCGGCAGTTTCGACTTCTGCCTCAAGGTGTGTGCCGTGGTGAGCACGAGCGCCAAAGCCAGAAGCGCCACCACATATTCCGACTGCGCCACGAACGGCACCATCAGCGCCACCATCGCAACGAGGGGCACGAGGCGTTTTATGCTGGTGTGCTCGTCGCTTTGCCGGAGCCATTTGGTGTAGCGCGAGGGGAAGTAACTGTTTTGCTGGAACATTTGCAAGTCCCACCGCAGCATTGCCATCAGGAAGGCGAATGCCACAACGGCGTATATCGCATATGTCACTGTGAGTGCAACTGTCATAATCACTTGTCTTTTTCAAGAAAACTGTTCAGCACGGCGATGGTTCGAGCCGGCTGCTCGAGGTAACTATGGTGTCCGCAGCCGGGGAAAGAAACCAGTCCCGCGTTGGGGATGAGTTGCTCGATGGTGCGGGCCTGACTGATGGGTGTTGCGGTGTCGGCCTCGCCCCAGATGAGCAGGGTGGGGCAGTTGATTCGCGGCATGATGGGCGTGAGGTCGGTGTTGACCAGTCTCTTCATGATTTCGCGCATCAGCGGCGAGGAGTTGCGGTAGTCGGCCGAGCCGCGCCGGTGGTTTTGAAGCCACTGCTGACCGCGGGTTTTCCCGAGCACAAGCGGCACGATGGTTTTGGCTATTTTGGCGATCGCCACTTTGATTGTGTAACTTAATCCGTGTTTCGGCTTCACTCCGGCGGCGTCGATAAGGACGAGTTTTCTCACATCGTGGTTGGCGGCGTATTGGATGGCGATTCGTCCGCCGTGGCTGTGTCCGATCAGAATCGGGGCCTGGTCGAGCTGCGTGTTGACAAACTCCTCGAGCAGGCGCTCGTGTTCTTCGATTCCCCACACGGATGTGGGTTCGGTGCTTTCGCCGAATCCCGGCAGGTCGAGGTTGTACACTCGGAAGTGTTCTTTGAGGGCGTCGGCGATCATTTGCACGTCAGCGTGCGTGTTGAGCCAGCCGTGCATTAGCACCACCGGCCGTCCTTCGCCCTCAACCCAATAAGCGAGGCGAACGCCTTGGATGTCGATTACGTTTTTCATCGGTTGTGAAATAATCGGCAAAGATACAATCTTTTGCGTATACCTGCGCCATTTTCGCCATTTTTTTGCCCCTGTTTGTGCAACATCACCGCAACATCACCGCAAAGATTCCCCGATTATGGGGACTGTTGCCTCCAAAGTGGAAACTTCGGACTATGGGGACAGAGGGACTACGGGGACGGAAGGGTGGGGAGGTCTTTGTTCAGGTCGATTGTGAGGCCTTCGTTTGCGAGGATGGTGTTCGGGAAGATTTGCCGGGCTTCGGTGAGCAGTGGCGCAAGGTTGGCGTATCGGCTTGAGAAATGGCCGATGATGAGGTTTTTCACATTGGCCCGGCGTGCGATTTCGGCCGCTTGGGCAGAGGTGGAGTGGTAGTGCCGGTGCGCTTTGGCCCGGTCTGCTTGGGCATAGGTGGCTTCGTGGTAGAGCCAGTCGATACCGTTGATGGCTTCAATGACGCGTTCACTGGGCCGGGTGTCGCTGATGTAGGCGTATGACCGGCAGGGGTCGGGTTCGGTGGTGAGGCGGTGGTTGGCGATAACGGTTCCGTCGGGGGCTTGGTAGTCGTGTCCCTGTTGGAGCGCGCGCATGGCATAGTGTGGCACTCCGGCGGCTTGGCAGGCGACGGGGTTGATGTGCCGGATTTTGTTTTTCTCGCGGAAGATGAACCCCACGGCGGGCACGCGGTGCCGGAGTCCGATGGTGGTGATGGAGAGTGCGTTGTCGTCGTAGAGGACTTGACCGGATTCTTTGATGATGTTGAATTGCAGTCGGAAGGGCCGGTCCCGGCAGATGTAGTCGATGATGTCTGAGAGCATTCGCGCTCCGTCGGCGAAGGTGTGTATGGTGATTGATCCAGTGATGTTTTGCAGTGCGAGTGTCGAAATGAGTCCGGGCAGTCCGAGGAAGTGGTCTCCGTGGAGGTGGCTGATGAAGATGTGGCGCAGCCGGGAGAATCCGACGCGTTGTCGCATCATTTGCAGTTGCGCGCCTTCGCCGCAGTCAATCATCATCAACTGTTCTCTCGCGTTGATCACTTGGCAAGAGGGGAGATGTTGCAGGTTGGGTTTGGCCGATCCGCATCCGAGTATGTCGAGTTGGAATTTTGGCATAGAAATCTGGTGGGGAGGTGGCGCGAAGTCACTTCCCCACCGGTGTTGTCGAGGGTGTGTTGGGATTTGTGTTTTATTTAGCGAATTTGATGCGTAGTTTTTCGAGCATGTCGCGTGTCATGGCGTCGAGGTCGTACTCGGGTTTCCATCCCCATTCGAGCCGGGCGCAGGTGTCGTCGAGTCGGTTTGGCCATGAGTCGGCGATGGCTTGCCGGAGTGGGTCCACTTCGTAGTCCATCTCGAATTCGGGCACGTACTGCTTGATTTTCTGATAGATAATTTCGGGGTCGAAACTCATTGAGGCGATGTTGAAGGAGTTCCGGTGTACGAGTTTTTCGGGGTCTGCTTCCATGATTTCGATGGCTGCGCGCAGGGCGTCGGGCATGTACATCATGTCCATAAAGGTGTCTTTTGCGATGGGGCATTTGAAACGTTCTCCTCGAACGGCGGCGTAGTATATGTCGACGGCGTAGTCGGTTGTTCCGCCTCCGGGGGGTGTGACGTAACTGATCAGACCCGGGAAGCGCACCGAACGGGTGTCGACACCGAACTTGAGCGCGTAGTAGTTGCTGAGCAGTTCTCCGCTCACTTTTGTGACGCCGTACATGGTTCTGGGCTGTTGGATTGTGTCTTGCGGTGTGCCGTCTTTCGGAGCGTTTGGTCCGAAGGAGCCGATGGAGCTTGGTGTGAACACGGCGCATTTGAGTTCGCGGGCCACCTCCAGGGTGTTCATCAGTCCGCCGATACCGATTTTCCAGGCCAGCAGAGGTTTGTTCTCTGCCACGGCGCTGAGCAGGGCGGCGAGGTTGTAGATGGTGTCGATGTCGTATTTCTTGACGGCGTCGGCGATTTGCTGTGCGTTGGTGATGTCCACTTCCATCGAGGGTCCCGATTCGAGCAGTTCTCCTTTAGGCTCGGCGCCTTTGATGTATCCGGCAACGATGTTTCCGGACGGGTAGGTGTGTCGCAGTTTCATTGTCAGTTCCGAGCCGATTTGTCCGGTGGAACCGATAACCAATACGTTTTTCATTCTGGTGGGTTTATGCAAATTATGGGAAGGTTGATTTTTCGTATGGCATGGTGTTGTCCGTACTGTCGGATAACATCACGGCAAAATTACAACAAAACTCACAGAAATCGGTTAATTTGCCGGAAAAAAATTCTTATCGGGGGATTGTCGGGTGTGTTTTCTTGTTTTTTCGGCGATTGGGTTGTAACTTTGCGGCGGATTTTGTGTCCAACCAGAAAAAGTTTTCTCATTTTTTAAACTCGAAAGTTATGAAAACGATGATTCGCATATTCTCCGTGTTGTTGTTGCTGACGTGCTGTATGTCGGCCGGAGCGCAGGTGCTCCGTGACGCGGACTACAACAGTATCGGCCGGATTGCCGGTAATGGCCTGGTGCGCGACCTGTCGCAGCGGTCTGTGGGTTCGTTTGAGCCCGACGGCACGATTCGCGACAAGGCCGGTGTGGCCGTAGGGCGCATCAGCCGGTTGGAGATTTTTGACGCTTCGGGCGCGCGTGTTGGCTACATCAACAACGACGGTTCGGTTCGCGATGGCGAGAGCCGTCCGTTGGGAAAAATCGGGCTGAGCGACGGCAAGGTGGTTGACGCCTCGGGCAAACTGCTCGGCTATGCGCGCGGGATTCGCGTCGACTGGATTGCGTGCTATTACTTTTTCAATTTCTTCGGCGCGCTGCCCAAGTAGCGTTTCTGTAGAGGATAACACAAAATCCGGCTCGTGTGAGGTTGTCTCGCGCGGGCCGGATTGGTTTGTTGCCGTTGCCGGGGTCAGAGATTCCGGAACTCGAGTACGAGTGTTCCTCTCGGGGGCAGGGTGATGTCTTGTGTGAGGCTGACTGCGCGTTGTGTGGGCACGTCTGTCGCCGTGGTGGCGTTGCCGATGATTTCGGCGTAGCGTTTCACGGGCAGTGCGCGCTCCTGGTCGGTGCCGTTGACGATGGTCATCGAGGTGCGGCTGTCAAGTGTGCGGGCAACGACGTAGATTCCGTTGTGGGGAATGAATTGCGTTTGTTTCCCTTGCGTGATGAGTTTGTTTCCTTTTCTCCAATGGAGCAGTCGGCTGAGGTAGTTGTAGATGTCGTTCTGCTCGGGTGTTCGTCCTGCGGCGGTGAAGGCGTTTTGTTTGTCGCCGGGGAAGCCTCCGGGGAAGTCTTTTCGAACGTATCCGTCGGTGATTTCCTTGGTGCCGTTGAGGAGCACTTCGGTTCCGTAGTAGAGTTGCGGGATCCGGTTAACGGTGAGCAGCAGGGCGAGTGCCTGTTTGAGCGAACGCGTGTCGGTTCCGTTGCGGAGGTAGCGGTCGGTGTCGTGGTTTTCGATGAATGCCATCACCGACGACGGGTTGGGGTAGAGGTAGTCGAACACGAGGCTGTTGTACACCCGGTTGTATCCGCGCCACTGGGAGTCGGTTGTCTCGTGGCGCGCGGAGTCGACGGTGGCGTAGAAGGAGAAGTCCATGACGGATTTGAGGTAGGAGTTCTGCTTGGCTATTTTGCTGCCTTTCTGCCAGGCGGCGGTGTAAGCCGGGGTTTCGAACCATGTTTCTCCGACGACGTTGAAACGGGGGTACTCCGTGTCGATTATTTTCATCCATCGCGCCATGGCGTCGGCGTACGCGTAGGGGTAGGTGTCCATCCGGATTCCGTCGATTCCCACGGTCTCAATCCACCAGATACTGTTTTGAATGAGGTAGTTCATCACGTGTGTGTTGTGGTGGGTGAGGTCGGGCATGGAGGGTACGAACCATCCTTCGACTGTCTCGCGGAGGTCAACTTTGCTTGCGTAGGGGTCGAGTACGGGTGCGAGTTTGTAACTGGTCTGCAGGTAGTTGTTCTTGTAGTCGGGTTGGTTGAACCAGTCCCGGCTCGGCATGTCGGCCACCCAGGGGTGGTGGAATCCGCAGTGGTTGAAGATCATGTCCATCACCACTTTGAGTCCGCGTGCGTGTGCCTGGTCGATGAGTTGGCGGTACTCGGCGTTTGTTCCGAATCGCGGGTCTACTTTATAATAGTCTGTGGTGGCGTATCCGTGGTAGGTGCTTTGGCGCTCGAACTCGTCGGGCGAGTTGTTTTCGAGCACGGGCGTGAACCAGAGCGCGGTCACGCCGAGGTCGGTGAAGTAGTCGAGGTGCTGTCGGATGCCTTCGATGTCGCCTCCGTGGCGGAGTGAGGGTTTGTTCCGGTCGTTGGTGTAGGCGCGCATGCCGGCGATTTGGTTGTTGGCGGGGTTTCCGTCGGCGAATCGGTCGGGCATGAGCATATAGAGCACGTCGGCGTTGGTGAATCCCACCCGTTGCGATCCGGGCATTTCGCGTTGCCGGAGGGTATAGTTAACGGTTTTCTTTTGTTTTCCCACTTGGAAACGTATGGGCATTTTTCCGGGTTGCGCGTCAACGGTGTTGACGTAGATGAGCAGGTAGTTGGGCGAGTCGAGGCGTACGACGGAGTCGATTTTCACGCCCGGGTAATCGATGGTGACGTCGGCTTGGGCGATGTTCGGTCCGTAGACCATCAGTTGCACCGAGGGCAGGGAGCGCAGTCCGACGTACCAGTCGGTGGGGTCGATGCGTTCGACTTTAACCGGCGCGGCGGTTGCGGCGAGCGAGACTGCGGCGAGCAGGGCTATCAGAAGGGTCTTTTTCATTATTGTTCGGGGGGCGTTATTGGTGGAAGATGAGTGCGGATTGCGCGGGTACGGTTACTGAGTTGCCTTCGAACTTGTCGAGGCCGCGTTCGTTGATTTCCCCGTCTCGGGCCACGATGGTGTATCGCCCTTGCGGAATGCTGACGGTTTGGTCGGTTTTGTTCGCGTTCAGGATAACGTGGATATTGTTCCAACGGTCACCTCCGGCGTGGTCTTTCAGACAGAATCCGACCATCAGTTCCGGCAGGTTGAGGAAACTCATGTGGCGTCGTACGGCGTCGGCCGATCCGAGGCGGAATGCGGGGTGGTGCTTGCGCATGGCAATCAGGCGGCTGTAATAGCGCATCACTTGCGGGTAGCGGTTGATGTTGTTCCAGTCGAGGTGGTTGATGGAGTCGGGACTGTTGTAACTGTTGTGTACACCTTTTTTATTACGGAGCATTTCCTCGCCGCTGAGCATGAACGGCACGCCTTGCGAGGTCATGACGGCAGTCTGGGCGAGCAGGTCGAGGCAGATGAGTTGCTCTTCGGTCAGGCCGGGAATGCTTGCGCGCAGGCGGTCGGTGAGGCACATATCGTCGTGGCAGCTGACGTAACTGATGAGTTGGGTGGGTTGTTTGGCCCATGCGATGTCGGTGTAGTTGACTTTGCTGAGGTTGACTTGGGGGTGTTGTATACCGCCCACGAGGCCAAACTTGATGCTTTCCTCGTTTCCTTTGACTCCTCCGAGGAATGCGGCTTTGTCGTCGCCGTCCCAGGGGCCGCGCAGCCCGTCGCGGATTTCGTCGCTGAATGCGGCGATTCCGGGCATTTGGCTGACGTTGGCTTTCATGCCGAGTTGTTCGTTGGGCAGTGCGCAACCGCCGGCGGCCCAGCCTTCGCCGTAGATGAAGATGTCGGGTGGCAGGGCACGGCGCACGGCGTTCATCGTTTTGATGTCGTGGATGCCCATCAGGTCGAACCGGAATCCGTCGATGTGGTACTCGTCAACCCAGTGCCGGCAGCAGTCGATGATGTACTGCCGCATCCACGGGCGTTCGGAGGCGGTCTCGTTTCCGCAGCCGGAGCCGTTGGAGTAGGTGCCGTCGGGGTTGTGGCGGTAGAAGTATTCGGGCATGGTGTGCTGGAACGCGCTGCCGCCCACGTCGAAGGTGTGGTTATACACCACGTCGAGGATTACCTTGATTCCGGCTTTGTGCAGGGCATGCACCATGCGCTTGAACTCGCGGATACGCGTGGCGGGGTCGTAGGGGTTTGTGGAGTAACTCCCTTCGGGCACCCAGTAGTTGACCGGGTCGTATCCCCAGTTGTATTGCGGCTGGTCGAGTCGGGTTTCGTCAACGGAGGCGTAGTCGAACGATGGCAGGATGTGCACGGCGTTCACACCGAGGCGTTTTAGGTGCTTGATGGCGCGTTTCTCGGTCAGGGCGAGGTATTTGCCGCGGTGGCGGAAGCGTCCCGAGGGATGGATGGAGAAGTCGCGGTGGTGCATCTCGTAGATCACGAGGTCTTTTGCCGGGATTCTGGGTCGCCGGTCGAAGCGCCAGCCTTTTGGGTCTGTGTCGTTGAGGTCGAGCACGGCGGCCTGCTTTCCGTTGACCCCCACAGCGAGCGCGCGTGTTCCCGGTGTTTCACCCAGTGCGCGTCCGTTTTGGGTCACCTCAAAGGTGTAGAAAGTGCCGTTGAGGTCACCGTCGATGGAGGCATTCCACAGCGAGAGCGCCTCTTTGTCGACGGGCGCGGAGGTTTGCCGGGTCATCGGCTGGGTGCGTTGCAGTGTTCCGTCGTTGCTGTACAGCCGCACGACCGCCCCTTCGGCCTCGGCGAGGGTGACGAGGCTGAAGGTGGTTTGCGTGGGAGTGTATGCCGCTTCGGGCACTCGGGCTTGACGGATGAAGTCGCGTCCGTTGGTTTGGGCTTCCATAGTCAGACAGAGCATGGCTATCAGGAGCAGAGTGGTTAGCGGGCGTGTCATTTGCGTGCGGTTTGTTGGATCATGTCGGTGATGTGTCGGTTGAAGTCATCGGCTTTGATGAGGTCTTCGATGGTGAGGTGCATGCGATAGCGCCAGTAGTGCCTCGGGTTAGCCGGTATGTTGATACGTTCGGCGTCGGGGTCGGGCAGTCGGAGGTGCTCGTCGATGGCCATCCAGTCTTGCAGTGAGATCAGGCATAGCATGGATGGGCTGGCGAGGTGGTTATGCACGATGTCGTCGGCGAGCCATCCGGGCATGGGGTGCGGCGCGGCGTCGCCCCGCCACATCACTTGGCCGAAGTATTGTTGCGCGCGTTCCCAATCCTCGTCCCACCATTGGCGCAGTGTGGCCATGTCGTGTGTCGAGATGGTTGCCACAGAGCGGTAGGGGTTGTAGTTGAGGTTTCCGAAGTTGAGTTTCGGGTCTTTGGGCATGGATTGGATTTCGAGGCTGAGGATACGGAGTTCGTTCATCACCCATGCCACGCAGTCGGGCACCATGCCGAGGTCTTCTGCGCACACGAGCATGCGTGTGGCCTCGACCAGGCGCGGGAGTTTCTTCATCGCCTCGTGGTACCAGAAGTCGTTGTTGCGGCGGTAGAAGTAGTCGTTGTACAGGCGGTTGAAGGCGGCTTTGTCGTTGTCGTATAGCGCTTCGTAGGCGAGGTCGTTCTGCGCGGCGATGCGCGGGTGGAACAGTTCGGGGTTCTTCCGGTCGCGCACGAAGAGCACGTTGCTCACCAGCGCGTGCAGTCCGTCGCGGATCCAGATGTCGGTCTCGGTCTCTTTTCCGGCGAAGAGGGCTTCGATTTTGCGTTGGGTGTCCACTTCGGGGCGCAGCCGGTAGATGTCGTCGTGGAGGTGTTCAAGGTATTTCCCGCGCACGAGGTCGGCGTGCGGGCCGAAGATGCGATCCACCACCCAGTCGGCGATAAATGGCTCAGTCATCAGTTGCTCTTGGAAGTTGAGGCCGTAACCGCGGATCTCGTCGGCGCTCATGGCGAGTGCGGGCGAGAACTGGCCGAGCAAACCGTAAACGGCGTCAATGGGAATCTCCCATATACGGAAGAATCCGAGCACGTGGTCGATGCGGTAGGCGTCGAAGTATTCTGCCATTTTGCGGAACCGTTTCACCCACCATGTGCATCCGTCGGAGAGCATCTCGTCCCAGTTGTAGGTGGGGAATCCCCAGTTCTGTCCGTTGGTGGAGAAAGCGTCGGGCGGCGCTCCGGCCTGGCCGTTGAGGTTGAAGTATCTCGGCTCGACCCATGCCTCCACGCCGTCGCGGCTGATACCGATCGGGATGTCGCCTTTGAGGATGACGCGTTTTGAGAGTGCGTACTCGTGCGCGCCGCGCATTTGCGAGTCGAGAATGAACTGGACGAAGTACCAGAACGCCACCTCTCGGTAAGCTTTCGTGCGCGGGTTGGCAAACGCTTTGCGCTCGTCCACGTCAAGGGTGTGGTGGTCGGGCCAGTCGCTGAATGTGGCGGTTCCGTACAGGTCGCGGTAGTGGCAAAATGCGGCGTAGGGCACGAGCCACTCGTCGTTGCGGGCGAAGAAGTCTTTAAACTCCTGACTCTTCATCATCTGCGCGCCATCCTGCTCGAAAATCAGTTGGAGGTATTCGAGTTTGGCTTTGTTCACGCGCTCGTAGTCGATTTGGGGCAGGTCGTTAAGTTCCTCGCGCAAAGCCTCGAACTCGGCTGAGCGACGTGCGTCGTCAAGAGCGGGGAGCTGGCGAAGGTCGGTATATTGGGGGTGAAGGGCGTAGATGCTGATGCTGTTGTAGGGGTAGGAATCCTGCCATGTGTGGGTGATTGTGGTGTCGTTGATGGGAAGCACTTGCAGGGCGCGTTGGCCGGTTTTGGCCACCCAGTCAATCATCATTTTCAGGTCACCGAAGTCTCCCACTCCGAAACTGCCACGGCTGCGGAGCGAGAAAATCGGCACCACGGTACCCGCGATTTTCACCGGCGGAAGCGGGAAGTGGGCAGGTGTGAGTTCGTAGGCCACAAGTTCGTCGACTCCCACGGCGGGCAAAACCACGGTCCGGTTGTCGCCGTTTTCCCACACGGGGGATTTGCCTTCGGCGTCAAGGATGACAAACTTGAATTCCAGCAGTCTGGGCAGGACGGCTGCGTCGAGCATAGCCACCCATTCGTTGTGGTTGTGCTCCGTCATCGGAACGGCTCGGAGCACGCTCCAGTCGCCAAGCGGCATGCCGGCTCCGGAGAGAGCCAGACGTTGTCCGGCGCGCAACTGTGGCGCGCGAACGCGGATTGCCACCGCACTGTCGGCCAACACCATCGAGGCCGGCTTGTTCTCGCGGCGACAAACGCAGTCGGTGAAGGCCGAACTGTACAGGTAACTGTCATCGGGCATATCGTTCCAGTGGTCGTATGCGGTGACAGTATCCATTTTTGTCGGCACATAAAGACGATGGGGTACCACAGTCCATTCGGTTCTCACGGTTTCGTCCTCTCGTTCCACCGTATAGAAGTAGTCGATAGTCGACTCAGTACCGCGCAGGTCGAAGGTGGTTTTCCAGATGTGCCCGTCGTCGGTGGTCATTACTTTCTTCCGTGCCGGTTTCCCGTCGCCAGAAAGGATGTTCACCGCCAGGTTCTCGCCATAACGGGCCACGTAGTCTAATTTTAAAGTCAGTTTCATACTTGAAGGTATATCGTTTGATTTTTTCTTTGGCTCAAAGTTACCCAAAAAACGTCTTACACTACCTTATTCTAAAAATGTGATATAACCAAATATAAGTGCAACCGATTGCACCGAGCGCCGATTTTTCGACTGTGTTGAATGTGGAAATAGATACAGGCCCCAATCGCTCAAAACACCTGGAATTCATAGAGTTATACCATGATTTGTGAGGTTTAACTGACTGAAAACCAATTTATACGTCTTTTTTATGCCTCAGACTTCATCTTATTGAGTTATTCTGTGTAATTTTGCGCTCCTTTAAACACCAAGCCCATGAGACGAAACATCATCCTCCCGCTCGCCGCACTCTGCCTCGCTGCTCTCGCAATGGCATTCTCGCCGTCAGAAGACAACACGCGGCATGCCCAACTGCTTGAAATTTACGACGTGGACGGAAGCGCGGCCAAAGCGCGCCTCACCGTCAACGGGAAAGTCATCTTTGAGACCGATGTGCATATCGGCCGCAACGGAGTGGGAAAACAACGCGAAGGAGACAAGAAGACACCTCTCGGAACACTTCACGCCAGACAAGCCTTCGGAATACTCCCCAACCCCGGAACACGCATGCCGTATATCAACATCACCCCGACCACCTTCGCCTGCTCCGACTCATCGGAACATTATAATAAGGTAATCGACACCACCGCCGTCCACCACCGGTGCGCCGGAGAAGACATGTACCACATCAGCCCCGACTACAACTACGGCATCACCACCGACTATAACCCTGACTGCATCTACGGCCTCGGCTCAAACATATTTATCCACTGCAAAGGCAATGTCCCGTCAACCGCCGGATGCATCGCCTTCGACACCGCCCGAATGATAGACATCCTCCAGCATTGCGACACCAACCTGCTCATCACCATCAGGAAATAACGCACCCCCCAAAAACCAAAAAATATCCACATTTTTGCCAACCCAAATAAAAATACTACCTTTGTGGCCTGAAAACCAACACCACACCCATATGAACCCCCGCGTACACATCCGCGCAATCGCAATGCTCGTTGCCGCACTCGTGGCCCTGACCCTGAGCGCACAGAGCAAAAACGACATACGCTCCCATATCGGAAAAACAGGCAAAGTCACCATCGAAGCCCCCGACGGCCTCACCAACCGGTCCAACACCGAACTGAACAAACCCGCCGCCAAACCCGAAAAACGCCGCGAGGCAGACGAAGACGACGAGCAAGACCACGACAAACCACGCGACAAGCAACGCGACGAGAACCGACCGCCACAACGCGCGCACACCAGCTCGCAAACCATACAGGCACGCTCAACCGGATACCGGATCCAAGCCTTCTCATCCAACCAGTCCAACGCCAAACAAGCGCTCCAGCAACGCGCCCGTGCCATCGCCATGAAATTCCCCCAATACCGGTCGTACACATCCTACCACGCACCCTCGTGGAGACTCCGCATCGGCGACTTCAAAAGCCAATCCGACGCTCAAGCCGCACTCAGCCGAATCCGAGCCGCATTCCCCGCATTCGGACGAGAGATGGTAGTCGTGCGAGACCACATCAACGTCTGGGGCTCAGGACACTGACACCCTTGGACACACCCCATCCCATAGCAAGACCCGAAAATGGAACAGCAAAATACCGACCAACTCGCCGCACAAATCGCGCAACACTTCCAAGCCATAATCCAACTCCTCGGCGAAAACCCCAACAGAGAAGGACTCCAAAAAACACCCCTCCGCGCAGCAAAAGCCCTGCTTGAAAACACACGCGGATACCGGCAAGACCCCGACCGGATCGTGCAGGCAGCCATGTTTGAGCACCCCGGCAGCCAAATCGTTGTCGTGCGCGACATCGAGTTCTACTCACTCTGCGAACACCACATCCTGCCCTTCTTCGGAACAATCACCATCGGATACATCCCCAACGGAAAAATCGTAGGCCTGAGCAAAATCGGACGCATCGTCGACGCCCTCTCACGCCGCCTCCAAGTGCAGGAACGCCTCACACGGCAACTGTGCGACCACCTCAGCGACCAACTCCACGCCCACGGCGTAATCGTATACTGCCAAGCCCAGCACCTTTGCATGCAAATGCGCGGCGTGAGCAAGCAACAAGCCAACACCATCACCCTCGAATACACCGGCGAGTTCGACGACCCAACCCTCCGCGCCGAGTTTATGCGGATGATTCAAAAGTAGCCCCGCGTTAGCGCCTGCCGATGTCATACCTATGTGACTCAATGCGAGTTATGTCTCAATATCAACAACTTTTACCCATCAAGACACAAACCCCAATAAATCTGACCGAGAAATTTTTTTCATTTTTTTCTCGAAAAATTTTGTCAGTTCAGAAAATAGTTCTAATTTTGCACTCGCAATTCGATGGAGCGCTTCCATGAGGCGAAGAAATTGAAGAGCGAGCACCAAACTGCGAAAGTAGCTCAGTTGGTAGAGCGCGACCTTGTCAAGGTCGAGGTCGCGGGTCCGAGTCCCGTCTTTCGCTCGAGATCTTTGAACAGATA
>CACYCT010000029.1 GCA_902772965.1 uncultured Bacteroidales bacterium
CTTCTTTGCTCCGTCGAGCCGCTTCGGCACGCCCGACGAGTTGAAACACCTCATCGACGACGCCCACTCGATGGGCATCGCCGTGATTATGGACATCGTGCACTCGCACGCTGTGAAGAACGAGGTAGAGGGCCTGGGACGCTTCGACGGCTCGTACGACCTCTACTTCCACAGCGGTGACCGCCGCGAGCACCCCGCATGGGACTCCCTCTGCTTCGACTACGGAAAAGACGCCACACTAAATTTCCTGCTCAGCAACTGCCGCTACTGGCTTGAGGAGTTCCACTTCGACGGTTTCCGCTTCGACGGCGTGACCTCCATGCTCTACTACAGTCACGGACTCGGAGAATCCTTCTCAAACTACGACGACTACTACAACGGACACCAGGACACCGACGCCATCACCTACCTCACACTGGCAAACATCCTTATCCACCAAGTGAATCCCCGCGCCATCACCATCGCCGAGGAAATGAGCGGTATGCCCGGCCTGGCCCGTAAATTCAAGGATGGCGGCATCGGATTCGACTACCGCCTGGCCATGGGCATTCCCGACTACTGGATCAAGACCATCAAAGAGCGCCCCGACGAACGCTGGCACCCGACCTCCATCTTCTGGGAACTCACCAACCGCCGCACCGACGAGCAGACCATCTCCTACGTCGAGAGCCACGACCAGGCGCTCGTGGGCGACAAGACCATCATATTCCGCCTCATTGACGCCGACATGTACTGGCACATGGCCGACGGAGACCACAACCCGGCCGTAGACCGGGGCATCGCGCTCCACAAGATGATCCGCCTCGTAACCGCCTCGACCATCAACGGCGGCTACCTCAACTTTATGGGCAACGAGTGGGGACACCCCGAATGGATCGACTTTCCCCGCGAAGGGAACGGATGGAGTTACAAATACGCCCGGCGCCAGTGGAACCTCGTTGACAGCGACCAACTTCAATACCGGTTTCTCAACAACTGGGAGCGCGACATGGTTCACCTTATCGCCGGCACACGCGGCTTCGAACGGCTGCCGATCCGCAAACTTTGGGACAAGGACGACGACCAGGTGCTCGCTTTCATGCGCGGAAGTCTCGTGTTCGTGTTCAATTTCAGTCCCGTCAACTCCTATTCCGACTACGGAATACTCGCGCCCCAAGGCGAATACCGGCACCTGATTGACACCGATGCCCAATCCTACGGCGGATACAACCGCGTTGACCCTACCGTGGCACACCTCACTCAACCCGACCCGCTCTACCAAGCCGACAACCTCGGGTGGCTCAAACTCTATCTGCCGGCCAGAACCGCCCTCGTGCTCGAAATGAAACAATAACCCATTCAAGTGTACCTATGAGAACCTTCCTCGCCCTGCTTGCCGCTATCGCCCTGAGCCTCGCCGCAATCGCCGCGCCACTCACACTCACGTCACCCGACGGACACCTCACCGCCACGGTCGGCGTTGACCACGGACGTCCCTACTACACCCTCAGTCGAGACGGGCAAACCGTGATCAGCCTAAGTCACCTCGGATTCACTCTCACCGCCGCTGACCTCGGGAACGGCATGAAAATCACCGGCTCGCAACGCGAATCGCACGACGACACTTGGACCACGCTCTGGGGCGAGGAGGAAAAGATCCGGAACCACTACAACCAACTCCGCGTAACCCTGCAAGGCGGCAAACCCCGGGCAACGCTCATCATCACCTTCCGCCTCTTTGACGACGGCCTCGGATTCCGATATGAAATTCCGCGCCAGAAAGCGTTGCCCGACATCACCGTTAAGGAAGAACTCACCGAGTTTACCCTTCCGGCCGATGTGCCGGCGTGGTCAATACCGACCAACCGGACCATCTACTACGAAAACCTGTACACGCGCGACCTGCTCAGCCGGAAAGACACCGTCCACACCCCGCTCACCATCGAGGCCGCACCCGACCTCCACCTCGCCATCCACCAAGCCGCACTTATCGACTATGCCGACCTTAACCTCACACCCCGACCCGCCGAAAACGGAGGCGTTTCCATGCTTGCCGCGCTCACCCCATGGCAAGACGGGACCAAGGTCAAAGCGGGCTCCAGCCTGACCTCGCCCTGGCGCACCGTCATCGTGGCGCGGCAAGCCGGTGAACTCATCACCTCCCGGCTCATGCTCAACCTGAACGAGCCCTGCACATGGACCGACACCGACTGGATTCAACCCGGGCGATACATCGGCATCTGGTGGAGCATTCACAAGAAAAAGCACACCTGGGAGCAGGGACCCAACCACGGCGCCACCACCGAGAACATGAAGCGCTACATCGACTTCGCCGCCCGCCACGGCTTCAGCGGCGTACTCGCCGAGGGGTGGAACTACGGCTGGGGACAGGGAGAGCAAATCAGTTTCACGCGTCCCTATCCCGACTTCGATCTCCAGGCCGTGGCCGACTACGCGCGCCAAAAAGGTGTGTTCATCGTCGGACATACCGAGACGTGGGGAAAGAGCCAACTCCTTGAAGATCAAATGGAAGAGGCTTTCGCCCTCTACGAGCGGCTGGGCATCCGCGTGGTCAAAACCGGCTACGTCGGAGCCATGCTCAACGGACAGGAGTTGCAGCATTCCCAATTCGGCGCGCGCCACTACCGCCGCGTGATTGAATGCGCCGCCCGACACCACATCATGATTGACAACCACGAGCCGATGATGCCCACAGGCCTGCAGCGCACCCTGCCCAATCTGATGACGCAAGAGGGTGTGCGCGGTCAGGAATACAACGCATGGAGCACCGACGGCGGCAACCCGCCCTCGCACACGGCAACCCTGCCCTTCACCCGCGGACTGGCCGGACCGATGGACTTCACCCCCGCCATTTTCAACTACGGCGACGAAGTGGTGCCCGGCACGCGCCCGCAAAGCACCCTCGCCAAGCAACTGGCCGAGTTCGTCGTTCTGTACAGCCCGCTTCAGATGGCTGCCGATGCCATTGAAAACTACGAGGGACATCCCGCGCTGTCGTTCATAGAATCGTGCCCGACCACGTGGAAACGCACCATCGTGCCTCACGGTGAGGTGGGGCGCTATGTCACCATCGCGCGCCAGGCCCGCGACGGCAGCGGGAGTTGGTTTGTCGGTAGCCTCACCGACGAGACGCCGCGATTGCTGACCCTCCCGCTTGATTTTCTCGACCCCGGAAAAACCTACATCGCCACCATCTATGAGGATGCCGACGACGCCGACTTCCGGCTCAATCCCATCGCGCTCATCGTTCGCCAGCGTGAGGTGACCGCCACCGAGGTGCTCACCCTGCGTCTCGCACCCTCCGGCGGAACCGCCATCCGGCTGAGTGTGAAGGATTAAGGAGATTAGGGAGATTAAGGAAATTAGGGAGATTAAAGAGATTAAGGCTGCCTTAAACTCCCTAATCTCCTTAACATCCTTAATCTCCTTATTTCAAGTAATTGATCAGGTAAACGTGTCGGCGGGCGCGGGTGAGGGCGGTGTAGAGCCAGCGGTGGTAGTCGAGCGTGGTGGTGGCCTCGGGGGCAATGCCTCCCATGTCGATAAACACTTGGTCCCACTGTCCGCCTTGGGCCTTGTGGCACGTCACGGCATAGCCGAACTTCACTTGCAGGGCGTTGTAGTAGTCGTGGTTTTTCAGTGCGGCGATTCGCGCGCGCTGGTCGCCCTCGATTTCCGCCATGACGCCGGCGTAGAGCCGCTCTTGTTGCTCCCGCGTGAGCGCGGGTGCGTCGCTGAGCAGGGTGTCGACAATCACCTTCACCTCCATCTCCGCGTCATCGTGGTCGGGAAAAGTGAGCACAACGGTGGCGAACTGCAGGCCGTAGACGCGCTCGATGTCGCCGCGCACGCGCCGGACCACCGCCACGTCGCCGTTGGCGATAAAGTCCACCGCGTCGTTGTCGCGACTCCAGTAGTAGTTGTTTTTCGCCACGAGCAGCATATCGCCGGCGCTGAGCAGTTCCTCGCGGTAGAGGATCTGGTTTCGTATGCCGAGGTTGAATTGTGTGGCGCGGTAGTTGCTGCGGGTGATGATGATGGTTTGCCGTGGCGTGTCGCGGTTGTAGCAGGTGTCGATTTGGTCGATGAGTTCTCCGCCGTCAATCGTGGTGAGGTCGGGCGCGATGTCAAGGCGCAGTCTGGGTGAGGCTGTGATGTCGGTTTCCATGGCCTGGCGCAGGAGGGTGGCGTTGTAGAGGATGGCGCTGTCGGCGGCCTGCCGCGCCGGGCTGCGCAGTGTCATTTCCATCACCGACAGGCCGTAGCCCTGCAGTGTGGCCGCGTTCATGGCCGGGCTTTCGGTTTGCCCCACGGGCGGCAGCTGCGCGTTGTCGCCCACCAGGAGCAGGCGGCATCCCTCGCCGCTGTAGACGTATCCGATCAGGTCGTCGAGCAGCCGTCCCGTGCCGAAGGCCGAACTGTCGGCCGAACCGTTGGCGATCATTGAGGCCTCGTCGACGATGAAGAGCGTGTCGGTGTGCTTGTTCTCCGCGAGCAGGAAAGCCTCGGAGCCGTAGCGTTGCTGGCGGTAGATTCGGCGGTGGATGGTGAAGGCGGTGTGGCCGGCGTAGTCGCTCATCACGTGTGCGGCGCGTCCGGTGGGGGCGAGCAGAATGGTTTTGGCTCCGATAAAGGTGAGCGCTTTGACAAAGGCTCCCACGATGGAGGTTTTTCCCGTTCCGGCATATCCGCGGAGCAGGAACGCGCTTTGCGGGCGCGGCTCGGCGATGAAGCGCGACAACCCGGCGATGAGCAGCATCTGTTCATCGTCGGGTTGGTAAGGCAGGCAGGCGAGCACGCGCCGCGCGAGTGTTTCAGAGGGATTGTCGGGCATCGTGTCTTATGAAAAGCGCGTTCCGGAGGCACGCGTGCTCCGGAACGCCGTATATCAGTATCCTATGGAAAGTGTGGTCAGGAATCGTCCGGCCGAGGAGCCGAGGCTGAGGGTGACCCATCCGGTGGTGTTGCCTCCGAACCATGTGGCCACTCCGGCGTTGACGGTAACCGGCGGGCCGTACACGCCGCACAGGTCGTGGTAGATCCGGTTGTAGCGACTCCGGTCGTTGTATCCGGTGGCGTAGACGAATTGCGCGTTTGCCAGGCGGCCGCTGTCGTAACTGAGCATCACATCGGGCCAGAGCAGGTTGAGCATCGAAACGTCACGCAGGTACACCACGTTTGCATCATATCCGTCGATATAGTATCCGTTGCTGTACAGATAGTCGAGCGAGACGTCAAAGTACGTGCCGAAGGTGATTCCGAGTATGCGGTCAATCACGGGAGCGCCGTAGTAGGGGCGGTAGTGGGCGGGCACCACAGGGCGGTAGTAGTGTACCACTACGGGTCGCCAGGCGCGGTGGGGTGGGGGAAGGGGACGGCTCCAGTTGTGGCGGGCGAAATTGTTGCGGAAGTGGTCGCGGTGGGGGTGACGGTCGTAGTTGTGGGGGCGTACCGGTCCTGAACTGTGTACTCGTCCCGAACCACCCGGGCGACGACGGTCGCTGCCCGAACGATAGTCGTATCCGTTGCGGTTGCGGTCGTTGCGGTTTCGGTCGTAGTTGCCCGAGCGGTCGCGGTTATTGTCCCGGTTGCGGTCGTAGTTGCCCGAGCCCGAGCGGTCGCGGTTGTTGTCGCGGTTCCGGTCGTAGTTACCCGAGCCCGAGCGGTCGCGGTTGTTGTCCCGGTTGCGGTCGTAGTTGCCCGAGCGGTCGCGGTTGTTGTCCCGATTGCGGTCGTAGTTGCCCGAGCGGTCGCGGTTGTTGTCGCGGTTGCGGTCGTAGTTGCCCGAGCCCGAGCGGTCGCGGTTGTTGTCGCGGTTGCGGTCGTAGTTACCCGAGCCCGAGCGGTCGCGGCGGTCAGCCGTGGTGGCGGAGCGGGTGGTTTGCTCGGTGCGTTGCGAGGAGCGGTGGTCGGTCATCGCTGCCGAGGGGCGCTCGCGGTTGTTGCGGATGCTGCCGCTGCTGCTTTGGCGGGTTTCGGAGGAGCGGGTCTGCGGACGTGCCTCCACGGAGCGGGCTGAGCCACGGCTCTCGGCTTGACGAACCGACCGGGAACTTTCCGAAGCGCGGCTTTGCGAGCGGCTTTCGTGTGAACGGGATTGTGAGGATGCGCCATTTGCTGTTGCCGGACGATGACGGCCGGAGGGTTGGGCCGAAACGGGACCGGCCAACAACAGGCCTCCCACGAGCGCAAGGCTCATCATCAGGTTTCGTACAGTGGTTTTCATAACGCTATATCTTTAGAGGTGAATAATCGGTTTGCCGAAAGCCTTGCCCTCGGGGCGGCTTTCTGTTGGTTAGACTTCCGAAAGTGAACTCCGTTTAATCCGCCTTTTTCCGTTGCGGCGGTTTTGGGGCGCGTTTTGATTGCGAAACCGATGAATCGGCCGTTTTTATCGACCATTCTCTCCGCGCAGCAGCAGCGAGCCGTCGCCGTAACTGAGAAAGCGGTAGTCGCCGGCCAGGGCGTGGTCGTAAATCGCGCGCCAGCGGTCGGCGCCCACAAAGGCACTCACAAGCAGCAGCAGTGTCGACTGCGGCTGGTGGAAGTTGGTGATCATGCCGTCGATGAGCCGGTAGCGGAACCCGGGCGCGATCATCAGTTGGGTGGCACCCTCGTAGCGGTCGGCGCCGGTGGTGTCGAGATAGTCGACAATCGCCTGCAGCGCGGCGCGCGGGTCGATGTCGGTTTGGTTCCGGTAGGGTGCCCATTGACCAACGGTGAGTTGGTCGTCGGTGGCGTTGGGGTTGTCCAAAAGGGTGATGCCCACGTAGTAGAGGCTTTCAAGGGTGCGCACTGAAGTGGTTCCCACGGCCACGACAGGCCCGCGGTGGTTGATCAGGTCAGTCAGCAGCGCGCGCGGCACGGAGATGAACTCGTGGTGCATCGTGTGCTCGCCGATGGTTTCACTCTTCACCGGTTGGAACGTGCCCGCGCCGACGTGCAGCGTGAGTTCGCGCCGGACAATGCCGCGCCGGTCGCATTGCGCAAGCAGATCATCTGTGAAGTGCAGACCTGCCGTGGGCGCGGCCACTGAACCGTCGATGTGGCTGTAAACGGTTTGGTAGTCGGTCTTGTCGGTGGGTTCGCTCTCGCGGTTGAGGTAGGGCGGGATGGGAATCTCGCCGATGGCCTCAAGCACGGTGGCGAAGGTCACCCCTCCCGTCCACGAGAAAACGATGTCGAACGCGTTTCCGCGGCGTTCTCCCCGGCTGGCGGTGAAAGTGACCGCCTCTCCCTGGACATCGATGGTTTGGCTCAGCGCGTCATCTTTCCAACGCTTGTTGTTCCCCACCAGGCAGCGCCATGTGCACCTGTCCGTCGTTTGGAAAATCTGCGCGTAGTCCACCGGACTCACCGGCTCGAGACAGAAAATCTCAATCGTTGAGCCGGAGGGCTTGCGGAACCGCAGCCGCGCGTTGATTACGCGTGTGTTGTTGTAGATGAGCATCGCGCCGTCGGGCAGCAGACCCGGCACTTCGGCGAAAACGTGGTCGGTGATTTGCCCGTCGCGCCACACGAGCAGCCGGCACACCTCGCGGTCGGGCAGCGGGTGCTTGGCGATTCGGTTGTCGGGCAGGGGGTAGTCGTAGTCGCTGATGCGGATGTGGCTGATATCGTTCAGTGAAGGCATAGTCGGAACTGTGGTGAGTGAAAAAACGCCGCAAAGTTACGCACATTCGCCCACACGGCCAACCCCGCCGACCGGAAAAACCCGAAAAAGCCGCCATCAGGGTGGAACTTGCCTGCGACATACCTGTCGCGCCCGACCACCGTTTCGCGTTTGGGAAAAAATTGCTACCTTTGCAGCCGTTTTTTGCCCAATAACACGCTATGCCAACCCAATCCAACCGCTTGGAACGCCTGCGGGAACTCGACTCCGCGCCCATCGGACGCCTGCTGTGGAAATACAGTGTGCCCGCCGTGGTGGGCATCGTGGTGATGTCGATCTACAACATCATCGACCGCATATTCATCGGCCACGGCGTCGGCCCGGATGCCATTGCCGGACTTGCCATCACCTTCCCCGTTATGAATGTCAGCGCAGCATTCGGTGTGCTTATCGGCGTCGGAGCCGGTTCAAGAATCTCCATCGTGCTCGGGCAGGGCGACAAGCGCATGGCAGAGATGATTCTCGGAAACTCGATCGTGATGACGCTGTTGCTCGGCGTGTTCTACATCACGGTGTTCGCCCTGTTTATGGATCCGATTCTGCGGCTCTTCGGCGCGAGCGACGTCTCGCTGCCCTACGCCCGCGAGTTTATGATGTGGATCTTGCCGGGACTGCTCATCAACAACATCTGCTACTCCTTCAACAACATCATACGCTCCACCGGCTATCCGACCAAGGCGATGCTGACCATGTTCATCGGAGCCGGGCTCAACGTCATACTCGCACCCATCGCCATTTTCTGGCTCGACTGGGGTATCAAAGGCGCGGCCATCGCAACCGACATCTCCATGGGCGTGAGCGCCACCTTCGTGATGTGGCACTTCTTTGACCGCCGCTCCACCATTCACTTCACCGCCGGCACCTACCGCCCGCGCGTCCGCGTGCTGCTGCCCATCATCGCCATCGGCGCCGCCCCATGTATCGTCAACACCGCCGGTTGTGTCATCAACGCCGTCATCAACAACACCGTCTACCGCTATGGCGGCGACCCCGCCGTGGCCGCCATCGGAGTGTTCACGGCCTATACCTCCCTGCTGGTCACCTTCGTTATCGGCGTGTGCATGGGTATGCAGCCCATTGTGGGCTACAACTTCGGCGCGCGTCGCTACGACCGCCTCAAACGCGCCTTCTGGCTCACCGCCGGCGTCGCCACGCTCGTGTGCGCGCTCGGTAGCCTCGGAGGATGCCTCATTCCGGCACAAATCACCCGACTGTTCACCACCGACACCGACCTGCTCCTCGCCGGAGAAAACGCACTCCGCAGAACAACCTGGATGTTCTGGGCCGTCGGATTCCAAATCGTGGTGACGAACTACTTCCAGTCGCTCGGAGAGGCCGGAAAGAGCATCTTCATGTCGCTCACCCGGCAAGTGATCTTTCTGCTGCCGCTGCTTTTCCTGCTGCCCGAGCGTTGGGGCTTGGACGGCGTGTGGCTTTCCTTCCCCATCAGCGACCTCTTCGCCACAATCGTCGCCGCCGCCCTGCTCTGGCTTGAGATGCGCAAAATCACCCGCCTCCGAATGGCGGCGCAAGAGGGAAGTTGAGGAGATTAAGGAAGTTAAGGAGTTTAATGGGGCTGAAACAGTGCCAATCCGCCTTAATTTCATTATACCCCTTAATGCCTTAATCCCCTTAATTCTAAATTGGTCTTTTTGTCGTATAAAGTGGGCAAAAGCACCGAAATAAAGAAATTTTTCCTTAATATTTTTGCCTGACTGATTTTGTATATTACTTTTGTCGGCTCAATTCAGCGAGGGTCAATATGACTACACCCGCATAATCAAGAATTACTAACTACACACATATGATGAAACACATGATTATTCACCTCTCCCTATCTCGCTTGCGCGCCGCGGCAGTGGCAGCGATAGCGATTCTGGCCGCCTTCTCGGCCCGCGCCGACGTGGAAATCAATGAGACAAATTTCCCCGACGCAAAGTTCCAGCACTACATCAAGTACCTGATGTATCTCGACAACTACGACGCCATCAATCAGGCGCGCACCGACGGCATCATCTCCGATGACCGCTTCGACACAAACGGTAACCCCTTCCATAGCGCCACTGTGCTCACCGATGCCGAACTTGCCCTGATAACCGACATCAACCTTGACCGAAGCACCGACCTTGATCACGTCATCAAAGACCTCACCGGCGTGCGCAACTTCACCAACCTGGAGCGCCTCTTCTGTGACGGACACAAACTCACCTCGCTCGACGTGCACGGACTGAACAAACTCCAAGTCGTCGAGGCACACGACAACAACATCACCTCCGTCAACTTCGACGAGTGCCACGGCCTGCGGTCGCTCTACCTCTACCACAACAAACTCTCACGTGAGGAAATCACACAAAACCTCATCCTCAAACTTCACCATAACGCTCCCAATCCTACCCTGGATCCCGCCAAAATCAAAGCGCATCTCCACCTGTACAACAGCACCAACACCGGCAACAGCAACCACAACGCCGACATACCAGAATCGGTGGTTTTCGCACTGACCAAATTCGGCTGGGAAATCACCGACGGAACTGATGATGATGGATTCACCCCCTACACCGGCATCGAAGACGACATCGTGGTAGCAATCAATGATGTAAACTTTCCCGATGCTAATTTCCTCAAATATCTTACAAACTACGTGATTAAATATGATGATAATAATAAAATAAAAGATGCCGACGGAATTTATCTGTCTGAGTACTTCCCCGAGGGAAACCCTGCAAATGACAGAAAATTCACCGAAGGTGAACTCCTCTATATACGCTCGATTCAACTTCTTGCTTCAAAAGCAAAAGTTTCTAACTTAACCGGTGTGAAATACTTCACCCATCTGCAGCGTCTCAAGTTTGATTGGAGTAATGTTTATAGTCTTGACTTGAGCGATATGAAAAATCTACGCGAACTTGATGCCAGTTTCAATAAAATTACAAGCATTAATGTCAACGGCTGTACATCGCTTGTGGATGTTAATGTAGCAGGAAACAAACTCGATGTTCCACAGGCTCGGGCTCTTGTCGAACAGTTGCCTTCAATAGAAGACAATAGCGGTCTGCTTAAAGTCCATAACTTTAAGGAAGATGGGACTGTATATGGATCCAACAACTTTACAAAAACAGTTGTTGACTTAGCCAAACAGAAGGGATGGGCTGTAAAACAATTAAATCGGACAACTAACAAATGGTCTGACTACGAAGGCTCTACCAATATGGCATTCTATGTCGATGAAAGAAACTTCCCCGACAAATGGTTCAGAAATTATATCATGTGGCGCGCATGGAACGACAATAGAACCCTATTCGACGAAGAGGCATCAAAAGAAGGCGGATACAATGTCTATACGAAGCACGGAGTGCTTAACTCTTCGAATCCGTTCGGTTCAGGAGAAATTTTTGAAGAGGATGTCCAATTTATTAGAAGACTTTATCTGAATAATTGGTCAGGTGATTACACTCCACCTACAGGTTCTGATGAAAAAGATCGTCTTATGGAATCGTTGGAGGGAATAAAACTTTTCACCTCACTCGAACAGCTTTATGTTGGTGAGCACAAACTGAAGAATCTTGATGTGAGCGGTATGCCCAACCTGCGTATCGTGCGTGCACAAAACCAACTTAACAAACTCGAATCGCTCAACATCAAAGACTGCCCCGAACTTTGGCAAGTCTATGCCCAGAGCAACGACCTCAAAGGACTCGACCTGAGCAATACGCCAAAACTCGGACAACTCGTAA
>CACYCT010000030.1 GCA_902772965.1 uncultured Bacteroidales bacterium
GATTGTGTTCACAGCCTCCGGCTCGCAATTGCGTATGAACAAAATCGTGGTCACGGTCGGTGGCAGCGGTGAGGAAATCGTTGCCGCTCCCCGTCTGAGCCACGAAAGCGGAACCTACTACAACCCCTTCGAGGTGACCATCACCGCCCCCACCGCGGGCTCCACCATCGAGTATAAACTCGACAACGGCTCGTTCCAGCCCTACAACGGCCCCGTGCCCATCAGCGAGACCACCACGCTGAGCGCACGCGCCAGCAAAGGCGAGAAAATGAGCGAGGTGACCACCGCCGAGTACACCTTCGCCGAAGCCACAGCCGTGGCCAACATCGCCGAGTACCTCAGCCAGCCCGACAGCACCTACGTGCGCTTCACCTCGCCCGTGACCGTGCTCGCCCAGTACAACGCAACGCTCTATGTCCAGGACGAAACCGGACAAATGCTCATCTACGGCACCACCGGACAAAAATACTACAACGGCAACACCATCCCCGCCGGATTCAGCGGACGCAAAGTGCCCTACAACGGTATGTATGAACTCTTGGTCGGAGCAACCGACGCCTTCCAGGCCGGAGTGGAAGGAACACCGGTTGAACCCGAACTGATTCAAGCCATCGACGTGGCCGAAGACCTCTGGGGACAACTCGTGACCATCAAGGACGTTAAATTCTCCTACACCGAAAGCGCCTCCGGAGCCAAGAGCATGAGCGCCATTACCGACAACTCCGGAACCGCCCCCGCACACAACGGCATGGGTCTTAACGTGAACGGATTCAACTACGACCGTCAATACGACATCACAGCCATCGTGGGCGCTTACAAGAAAGCCACCGATGAGACCACCACCTTCCAGGTGCTCCCCCTCAGCGCTGTGCCTGTGGGTGGAATCGACGGCATCACTGTGGCTGAGTACCAAGTGCTCCCCGACAGCGCCAACGCCACCTTCAAAAACACCCTCACCGTGCTCGCCCAGAAAGGCAGCCGCCTCTTCGTCAAAGACGAAACCGGCTACATGCTCGTTTACGGAAGCGTGGGCCAGACCTACGACCGCGGACACATCATTCCCGCCGGCGCCATGGGTCAGAAAGTGACCTACGACGGCGAGCCCGAACTGATCAACCCCGAAGGTTTCCTCGCCGCCACAGGTAAAACCACCGTTAACCCCGAAGAAGCCACAGCGGCAACTTTCAAACACGACAACTTCGGACACTACGTGGTGATCAAGAACGCCACCATCACCGCCGACAGCGTCTTTGACGCCAACGGAAAAGGCATCGCCGTGTTCTACAACATGAACGCGACCAAACCCAGCGACCTTACCGGTAAATTCGACGTATACGGAATCGTTGGCTCGCACGGAAAGACCAACGCCGTCTACCAAATCCTGCCCACCGAGATTCTCGCGGCCGGAACCGACCCCGACGCTGTTCCCGAAGTGGCCTCGATCGATGACCTGCTCGCGCTCAACAGTGGCGTCAAGGCACGCATCACCTCCGACGTTGTCGCCATCTACCAGAACGGCAACAACCTCTACGTCAAGAACGGCGAGACCTACACCCTCACTTACGGTAAACTCACCGAGAAATTCACCAACGGCGACATCATCCGCAACCCCATCGCATCCTGGACCCAATATCAGGGACTGAAACAACTCACCCCGGTTGACAGCACCTGGACCGTGGCCGAGCACGGGGCAGCCGTCGAGCCCGTTGAACTGCCCCTCGAAGAGATGGGACAAGACATGGCCCACACCTACTTCATCGTGCGCAACGCCACCCTCGTGTGCGACTCCACCAACTACTACACCGTTAACGACGGCACCATCGACATGATTGCCTTCAACCGCTTCAACGCCGAAATCCCCGAAATCCTCGAAGGAAAGAAATTCGACGTGACCTGCTTCCTCACCGTCTACAAAGAGAAACTCCAACTCTACCCCGTGGAAGTGAGCGAGATCGGAACCCCCGGCTTGAAGGGTGACGTGAACGGCGACGGTAAAGTTGAGATTGACGACGTGAACGCGCTCATCAACATCCTGCTCGGTAAGGCCGACGCTACCCCGGCGGCCAACGTGGACGGTGTGGGCGGTATCGACGTGCAAGACGTTAACGTGCTGATCAACATTATTCTCGGCAAATAATCCCAAACTCGCGACTCAGCGAAATCCCCATCACCTCAGGGCGACCCCGCGCAACGCAGGGCCGCCCTGATTCCGCATTATGGTGCGTTCTGAAAATTCCGGAAAAATGGGACACCTGCCACGGACTTTTGCCGGTGTCCCGATATATCAATATGTCAATCCGAAGGCCCAGAGGGGCAGGATGTTGCCGATGGCGTAGTCGGTGTTGTCGCGCACAATGTAGGCGTCAGGCAGGTCGGCAACCTGCTTTTTGCCCTTTTTGTGTCCGCATATCTCTATGCACTCACTTAGTGTAAAAAACACCAAATATTGCACCAATTAAGTGCAATGCGCAATAAAGCTTGCTTTTATTGCCGGGGCGCAGCCGAGATTATCCAAATCTGCCCGGCAGCAGCCTCCAACCCGATTACACTAATTTGTGAAACCCACATTAAGCAGTTTTAACGTGGAACATTGCCAGTGTTCCACGAAAAAATCGTTACTTTGCAATCTATTCGGAAATCAACTGCACGCCGGATACGCCAACAACCGCCATCACGCCTATTAATCAAACCATTATATGAAACGCAACGCTCTCGGACGCGGACTCGACTCCCTCATCTCCATGGACGATATCCAAACGGGTGGCTCCTCGGCCATCAACGAGATCGCCATCGCACAGATAACGCCCAATCCCGAGCAACCGCGCACGTCCTTCGATAACGCCGCTCTCGAAGAACTCGCTTCCTCCATCCGGGAACTCGGAATCATTCAGCCCCTCACACTGCGGAACATCGGCCCGGGGCAATACCAGATCATCTCCGGTGAACGCCGGTTCCGGGCGGCGAAAATCGCCGGACTGACCACCGTTCCCGCCTATATCCGAACCGCCGATGACGCCGAAATGACCGAGATGGCGCTCATCGAAAACATTCAGCGTGAAGACCTCAACGCCATCGAGATCGCGCTCACTTTCAGGAAACTCATCGACCAATACCAACTCACGCAAGAGCGCCTGAGCGAGCGGATAGGAAAAAACCGCGCGACAATCGCCAACTTTCTCCGGCTGCTCAAACTGCCCGCCGAAGTGCAACTCGGCCTGCGTGACAAAAACATCACCATGGGGCACGCCCGCGCGCTGCTCTCCATCGACAAACCCGCCACGCAACTGCGCCTGTACAACCAAATCCTGAGTAAGGGATTGTCGGTCAGGCGTGTGGAGGAACTCGCGAAGGATTACCAGCAGGCTGATACCGAAGGACGCGACCCCGAAAAGAGCAAAACCGGGCGAACCAACAAGCAATACGCCATCTTGCAGCAACACCTCACCAGCGCCTTCGGCGTGCCCGTCAAACTCACGACCAACACATCGGGTAAAGGAAAAATCTCCATCGCTTTCAGCAACGAGGCCGAACTCGAGAAAATCATCACCATCTTCGACCGACTCAAACAGTAGCAGATGTCCGCACGCCAACGCCACATAAGAGCCATCGCCGCAACGCTACTCGCATGCATCATGTGGGGAGGCTTCGCCGCGCGGGCGCAAGTGGCCGACACCACGGGCATCAAAACCTCCAACCGGCTGAAACGGACCGCCGTCTCCATCGCCAACGATTCCGCAACCGCCGGCACCGTACGCGTGGTTGACCTCGCGGGAGACACGCTGCGCTTCAACTCCGCCGACTCCTTGGCGCATATCAAAGGGATTGAACTTCTGCCCGACAGCGTGAATCACAATCCCCTCGGGAAAAAACGGCAATTCAACCCCGACCCCACGCGCGCGCTCTGGCTCTCGGCGCTTTGCCCGGGACTGGGACAGATCTACAACCGGCGATACTGGAAACTGCCCATCGTGGTGGGTGCGTTCGTCGGTCTGACCTACGGCACGGCGTGGAACCAGCGCATGCTCAACGACTACACCCGGGCCTACCGCGACGCCACCGACGACGACCCCGACACCCGAAGTTACATGAACTTCTACCCCCCGACCACTCGCGAGGCCGACCTCGACATGGAATGGCTGCAGAAAGCGCTCAAGAACAAGAGAAACTACTACCGGCGATACCGCGACATATGCATCCTGAGCATGGTGGGCGTTTATCTGCTCAACCTCGTGGACGCCTACGTCGATGCCTCGCTGGCACACTTCGATATCACTCCCGACCTCTCCCTCAACGTAAAACCCACCATCCTTCCACCGGCCAACGCCACCCGGCCAACTCCCTCCGTCGGGCTGCAATGCGCCATAAACTTCTGAATTTAACCACCCACTCCGCCATATGAACATCAAAAGAACACTCACACTCGCCGCCGCGACAATCTGCCTGCTCGCCGCGTACGCACTGCCGAAAAACAACATACTGACACTCAAAAACACCATTACCGACCACGACATCGTCTTCCCCGAGAGTTTCGAAACCGACACGCGGGAACTCATGAAAAACTGGTATCTGCAAAACTACACAGTCCTCGACGCTGACGTGGAGAACAAATCGCCCGGAGAGGTGTCCGAGCAGGAGTACATCAAGCGGCTGGCTGCCATTCCGTCGGTTATCGAACTGCCGTACAACCAAATCGTGCGCTCGTACATCGACCGGTATATCAAGCGCAACCGGACACTCGTCGAGGAAATGCTCGGCATGAGCCTCTACTACATGCCCATCTTTGAGCAGGCGCTCGAGAAAGAGGGACTCCCGCTCGAACTCAAATACCTGCCCGTGATTGAGAGTTCGCTCAACCCCAACGCCGTCTCACGCGCGGGTGCGGCGGGGCTGTGGCAGTTCATGGTCGGAACAGGTAAAGGCCTCGGGCTGGAGGTGAACTCGCTCGTTGACGAACGCCGCGACCCTTACCGCTCCTCGGAAAAAGCCGCCACATACCTCAAAAACCTGCATGCCATCTATAACGACTGGTCGCTCGCCATCGCGGCATACAACTGCGGGCCGGCCAACGTCAACAAAGCACTCCGCCGCGCCGGAGGCGAGAACAAGGACTTCTGGGAAATCTACGCCTACCTCCCCCGGGAGACACGCGGATACGTGCCCGCCTTCATCGCCGCCAACTACGTGATGACCTACTTCAAGCGGCACAACATCAGCCCCGCCATGGCACGCAAACCGCTCATCATCGACACCATCTCGGTGAACCACCGCGTGCACTTCGACCAGATTTCCCACGTGCTCAACATTCCCGTTGAGGAACTCCGCGTGCTCAACCCCCAATACCGCCACGACATCGTTCCGGCCACCGACGAGCGGGCCTACACCATCGCCCTGCCCTCGCAGCAAGTCTACGCCTATATCATGAGCCAGGACTCCATCCTCGCCTACCAAACCCAGCGATACACCCCGCGGCCCACCGTTGAACCCTCGGGAATGACCGAAAGCAGCAGTGACAACGGAAAATACACCTACGAGAACCGCACCGTTACCGCCTACCACAAAGTCGCCCGGGGCGAGACCGCAACCTCGATCGCCGCCAAATACGGCATGACAACCCAGCAACTGCTCTCGATGAACAACGTGCGCGGCGGGAAAGTGCAGCGCGGAAAGGTGCTCAAAGTGCAGACGCGCAAACGCGTCCGCGTGCCCGTCAAAGAATCGGAATCCGACGTCGCCATGGCCGACAACACCGGCGATTCCAATGACCCCGATGACTCCGATGATTCCGATGACTCGAACGAAGAACTTGAATCGCAACAGATCAATGAGGTGCGCCAAGTGGAGCAAGCCGCGAAAGACGCGCCCCGACGCGGTCCGCAAAAGGTTGACATCCCCGTAGAGACCTCCAAACCCGCGCAGGCCGCCCCCGCGCCACAACCCTCCAACTCCAAGCAATGGCGCCAGCGCAACGCGCAATACTCCGACAAGTCGCGCCGGCAACGCAGCAAGGAGGAGAACTACCGGCACTCGCGCTCCAACAACCGCCGCGGCGACTCCGCCAAACGCGGCCGGACCACAGCGCAGCAGACCGCACCCGCGGAATACACCATCAAAAAAGGCGAGTCCCTGAGCGAAATCTCGGAGAAAACCGGCGTGTCGGTGCAGGAACTCCGGCAAGCCAACAAAATCAGCGGCGACAAGATCAAAGCCGGCGACAACCTGAAAATCCCGCAGAAAGGCAAAGCCCAGAAAGCGTCCAAGGCCAAATCCGCCGGCAAGCAGCAGAAATCCGCACCCCGCAAATCCAGACGCCGCAGATAACTTCCACCCCACACCATAACCCTGAGAATCCGCAATGAAACAACCCACATCCGTAACTCAACCCACCGAGGAGAAAAAATACGACCTCGACCGCGTGGTGCGCCTCGTGATCTCCATCGTGGGTGTCGTAATCGGAATCCTGATTATCGACTACCTGAGCCCCGTGCTGCTGCCATTTGTGATTGGTTTCATACTGGCGTATATGCTCAACCCGTTTGTGGAGTTTATCCGCGACCGGCTGCACGTGCGCAACCGCCCGCTCGCAGTTGTGATTGCCCTCGTTGTTGTCGTGGCCACGCTTATCGGCGCCGGATACCTCATCGGCCCGTATCTGGCCAACGAGTTCAGCGACATGGGGCACAAACTGGCAGCCTATGCCCGGACATCCATCGATGTGCCTTACATTCCCGACAAAGTGCAGAACACGATCCGCGAGTGGGTGAGTTTCGAAAAAATCGCCTCGATGTTCAGCAGTGAGCAATGGATGAAAATCGGCTCCGAAGTGGCTACGGGCACATGGTCGTTCCTCGGCGGTACGCTCAGCGTGATCATGAGTCTCGTCTCGTGGCTGATTGTGTTATTATATATGGTGTTTGTGCTGCTCGACTTCGACAAACTCGTGGAGGGGTTCAAAAAGGCCATTCCCAAACGCTACCGCCGCACCACACTCCGCATTGCCGACGACGTGCAGGCAACCATGAGCCGATACTTCCGTGGGCAGGCTCTCGTGTCGCTGTTCGTGGGCATCATCTTCGCCATCGAGTTCTCCATCATCGGCCTGCCCATGGCCATCGCCTTCGGCCTCTTTGTGGGAGTGCTCAACATGATTCCATACCTCCAACTGATTTCCGCCCCTATCGCCGGATTCCTCTGCCTGGTGGCGAGCGTGACAACGGGCGACAGTTTCTGGGTGCTCTGCGGACAAACCTTTATCGCCTACTGTGTGTGCCAACTCATACAGGACCTCGTGCTCATTCCCGCCATCATGAAGCAGCAAATGGGTCTCAACCCGGCCATTGTATTCCTCGCACTCTCCATTTGGGCTTACATCCTCGGAATAATCGGGCTGCTCATCGCGCTGCCCCTGACCACACTTATCATCAGTTACTATTGCGAGTACGTCCTCAACCGACCCAATCCGCTGCACCGCGGCGCGAGCCAGAAAAACAAAAAGTTCGCCCTTGTCAAATACCGCCAGAACGCCAAGCGCACCTTCGCCGAAGATGACGACGACGACAATGATGCTGCCGCCGATAACAACACGAATAAAGACTGATAACGCGGCATAACTGAAAGCGCAAAATGGATTTCCGTGGCAAAGTGGTAGTGGTAACGGGCGGCGCTCAGGGCATCGGCCGGTGTGTGGCTCAGATGTTCCGGCTCGCCGGTGCCAACGTGTGCGTAATTGACAAGCAAGACGGGCCTCACTTTGTGGGCGACATCGCCGACGAGGAAATTCTGGTTCGGTTTGTGCGCGAAGTGGTTGGCCGAAACGGCTCGGTTGACTATCTGATCAACAATGCCACGCCGCTCTTCAAAGGCATTAATGACTGCACGGTTGAGCAATTCCGGTATGCCCTGGACGTGGGCGTAACGGCACCGTTCCGACTGACCCAGTTGCTTTTGCCGCATTTCGGCAAAGGTGCGGCGATTGTGAATATCTCCTCGACGCGCGACAGGATGAGCCAACCTCAAACCGAGAGTTACACCGCCGCCAAAGGCGGGCTGGCCGCGCTGACACATGCGCTGGCCGTGAGTCTGAGGGGTAAAGTCCGGGTTAACTCGATTTCCCCGGGTTGGATCGACACCACCGGCGCGACATTCCGCGGCAGTGACATGTCGCAGCATCCGGCCGGACGCGTGGGCACGCCCGAAGACATCGCGAACATGGTGCTGTTTCTCTGCTCCGACCAGGCCGGTTTCATCACCGGAGAGAACATCTGCATCGATGGGGGCATGACACACCAGATGATTTACCACGGCGACTTCGGCTGGAACCTCAAGTGACGCGAGTTCCGGTTTTTCTGTTTATAGTCTTTTTTTCATTTAGAATGTTGTCTTGGTTGTCCTCGCTGTCGTTATCATTAACAACTTGAACAACTTGAAATTCTGTCATTCATCAGTCCGCTATCCGGTTTGCCGCATTCCTATTGTTTCTCATGATTTTTTAAAACTTTATTGCAAAAATTTGCATTGTTAATAGAGTTTTACTACCTTTGTGGCCTCAACCTTCTATAGCCTCAACTCTATGGACACAAACGAAACGCCGCGTCTGCGGGGAAACAACACGCTATCGCGCATATGGTTCTTCTACCTTGACGGGTTCCGGTCGATGACGCTCGGACGTACGCTTTGGGCTATCATCTTAATCAAGGTGGTGGTGTTCTTCGTGATTGTGAAACTGTTGTTTTTTCCGAACTTCCTCAACAGCAAGGCCACTGACGACGAAGGCAAGGCCGAGTATGTGCGCCATGAGTTGGTTGACGACCCTTAGTGAAAAATAACAAAACCGATAGATTATGGAAGAACTGACAAATGTTGTTGACTGGTCGCGGGCGCAATTCGCCCTCACGGCCATCTACCATTGGCTTTTCGTGCCCCTGACGTTGGGTCTGGGCGTGATTATCGCCATTATGGAAACGATATACTACCGCACGCGTGACGAGAGTTGGCTTGCCACAACCAAATTCTGGATGACCCTGTTCGGTGTGAACTTCGCCATCGGCGTGGCAACCGGCATTATTCTTGAATTCGAGTTCGGCACCAACTGGAGCAACTACTCGTGGTTTGTGGGCGACATCTTCGGCGCTCCGCTGGCCATCGAGGGCATTCTGGCATTCTTTATGGAGTCGACGTTCATCGCGGTGATGTTTTTCGGATGGAAAAAGGTGAGCCCCCGGTTTCACCTTGCCGCGACGTGGCTCACGGCGATTGGCGCGAGCCTGAGCGCGCTGTGGATTCTGGTTGCCAACGCGTGGATGCAGATGCCCGTGGGTTGCGAGTTCAACCCGGCCACGATGCGCAACGAGATGACCTCGTTCTGGGCCGTGGCCTTGTCGCCGATGGCGGTGAGCAAGGTGCTGCACACGGTGCTGAGCGCGTGGACGTTGGGCGGTGTGTTCGTGGTTGGTGTGTGCGCGTGGATGCAACTGCGCGGCCGAAACGGTGACCACTGCCGGCGCAGCCTTAAGGTGGGCGCGTGGGTAGGTGTGGTGGGAGTCCTGCTCACAAGCATCACCGGCGACACCAGCGCCGTCACCGTGGCCAAATACCAACCCATGAAACTTGCCGCCATGGAGGGGCTTTACAAGGGTGACTTCCAGCAGAGCATCGTGGCCGCCGGAATCCTTAACCCCGACAAGACACCCGTGAACGACGAGCCCGCTTTCCTGTTCGACATCTCAATCCCCTACGGCCTGTCTATCCTCGCCACCCATGACCCCGACGCGTTCGTTCCAGGCATTCAGGACATTATCAATGGTGTGAGTTACGACTCCGAGGGAAATAAGATCAACACCGTGTCGTATGCCGAGCGTATGGAAATCGGACGCCGCGTGCGCAGCCAGATCGCCGCCTACGACGTGGCCCTGCGTGCCGGCGACAAACTCGCGCTCGACACCCTGCACGAGACCATCAACCGCGACTTCGCCTTCTTCGGATACGGATACCTCGACAATCCCGAAGAGGCCGTGCCCAATGTGCCGCTCACGTTCTATACCTTCCACGTTATGGTCACCATTGGCGGATTCCTCGTGGTGTTCCTGCTCGCGGCGCTGCTGTTTGTATACAAGCCCAAATGGCTTGAAGGCAAGCGGTGGGCCAAGTGGTGGTACCGCCTGTGCGTACTCGCGATTCCGCTGACCTACCTGTGCAGCGTGTGCGGCTGGGTGGTGGCCGAGGTGGGACGCCAACCGTGGACCATTCAGGACCTGATGCCCAACAAGGTGGCCATCAGCGACCTCAGCGCGAGTTACGTGCAAATCACGTTCTGGATCTTCGCCGTGCTCTTCACCGCCCTGCTCATCGCCGACGTGAGCATTATTTGCCGGCAAATCTGCCGGAAATCTCAAACCGACCTTGACCAAGTAACCGATTAACACCCCGAACAACTATGATTAAATACGAAATACTTCAGAACTACTGGTGGCTGATTATGTCGGTCTTAGGCGCACTGCTCGTGTTTATGCTCTTCGTGCAGGGCGGGCAGTCGATGCTCTTCCGCGCCGACAAGGCCGAGCGGGAACTTATGACCCGTTCGCTCGGACACAAATGGGAACTCACCTTTACTACGCTGGTGACTTTCGGCGGCGCGTTTTTCGCCTCCTTCCCGCTGTTCTACTCCACCAGTTTCGGCGGAGCCTACTGGCTGTGGATGCTCATTCTGCTCAGTTTCGTGATTCAGGCCATCAGTTACGAGTACCGGAACAAGTACGGAAACGTGTATGGCAAGGGATTCTACGACACGCTCTTGCTGATTAACGGCTTGTGTGGCCCGCTGCTGCTCGGTGTGGCCGTGGCGACGATGTTTTTCGGCGCGGAGTTCACCGTCACCAAGTCGAATCTGCTCAACGTGCGTGGCGCCACCATCAGCACATGGGGGCCGCTTCACGGGCTTGAGGCCATCGCGTCGTGGCGCAACCTGCTGTTCGGCCTGATGGTGCTCATGCTTGCCCGGACGCTCGGCTCGCTGTATTTTCTCAACAACATAGCCGACGAGGCCCTGCGCGCGCGCCAGCGCCGGATGCTGTGGTTCAACGGCGGCGCGTTTGTGGTGCTCTTCCTCGCCGTGGTGGCCGTGCTGCTCACGGCAAAGGGCGTGGAAGTCGATGCCGGCGGAAACGCGCGGTGGGTCGAGTACAAATACTTCCACAACCTGCTTGCCATGTGGCCGTTGCTGGTGCTCTTGCTCGCGGGCACGGTGCTGGTGCTGTTCGGGTTGTGCAAGTCGGTGCTGGACAAGGGTTACAACACCGGCATCTGGCCCGCCGGAGTGGGCACGTTCCTGGTGGTGCTGAGCCTGTTCTGCGTGCTCGGATACAACAACACGGCCTACTATCCGTCGCTGCTCGACACGCAGTCGTCGCTCACGATCCGCAACAGCAGTTCGAGCGAGTTCACCCTGATGGCTATGGCCATCGTGAGCGTGCTCGTGCCCTTTGTGCTGGGTTACATCGCCTACTGCTGGCGCGCCATGGACCGCGAGAAAGTCACCCGAAGCCAAGCGGACTAAGCCACATGGCGGCGCGCATAGGGCTTGAGTGATTCCGAAAAATCATAATTTGGGAAATTCCGGTTGCCTTCCTTAGCGGCACTGGGGCAATCGGAATTCCCTGATGACAAACCAGACTTCCGTTTTGCAGTGCCGCCGATCAATTCGAAACCGACAACATGACGAAGACTGTCTCCGGTGTTCACTTGTTTTTTGTCATGTCTCTGATGATGGACAAGGGTTTGATGAGCCACAGCAGGAGCAAGCCTGCCGAAGCGCATACGAAGCCCCAGCCCAAATGGCCGGTGTAGGCCAGATACATGCCGCCGAACACCAGCGCCGGCGGAATAGCGACAATCAGGCTCACGGCCAGAAAGCCCGCGAATGCAATCAAAATTTTCATGACATCTCGGTTAGTCGTCCATGCCGAAGATACTCAGTATCATTCTGATAATCCACCAGATAATACCAAACACCAGTTGCAGCACGCCAAACAGGATATAGGCGGCCAGCACGACGATGACAATGCCCAACAGAAACCACAACATGGCAATTTCGGGGAGTTTTACGGTTCACGGCCTACATCCTTTCAAGCGATTCGGCTTTCTCTTTTCGATGAGGCAAAAATACGGAAAAGGTTCGGTCCCGACCCGATGACAACCGGTTCTTGTTGGTGCTTTTCGGGAAAATGTGTTGAAGAAGGACAGAAAGACAAAACCCGCCTATGTGAGACAGAAAGACAAAACCCGCTTATGTGAGACAGAAAGACAAAAAACCGTTTATGTGAGACAGAAAGACAAAACCCGCCTATGTGAGACAGAAAGACAAAACCCGCCTATGTGAGATAGAAAGACAAAACTTGTGCTAATGAGGGACAGATGCTTTCCATGCGCGAGAGGGGGAATCACCGGCGTTCGGCGCGCTGGTGATTCCCCCGTTAAGTCGTGACAGTCGGGTGGGTCAGTGGCGGAGTGTGAGGTTGATCACTTGTCCGCGGGCGTATTTCGCTCCGGCGGCGAGGCTCTGCGCGGCGACGTAGCCTGTCCCTTTGAAGCGCACGCTCATGCCGAGGTCCTCGAGCACCTTCACGGCCTCGCGGACACTGAGGCCGGTGACGTTGGGCACGCTTCCGGCTGAGGTTTTTCCGGGGCGGTGGAAGATGCGGGCCTTATCGATTTTGTATTGCCGCTTGACGGCGGCGTTGCTGTGGTCGCGGGTGGAGGCGAAGAAGGTGGGTTGCGAGGGTGTGGTGGAGATGGGTTTGCCGTCTTTGTCCACTTTTTTCTCGGCGTATTGGGGCGCGTTGCCAAGCAGTCCCCGGGCGTACATTTTCAGCGCGACGTTTTTCACGACCATACCGCTGCTTGCACCGGCGCCGCGGTTGGCTCCGAGCATGACGGTGATGCAGGTGTATTTGGGTTTGTCGTAGGGGAAGAATCCGCAGAATGCGAGGCGTTTTTGGGTTCCGTAGCCGCCTTCTTTTGTGATGGTGTATGCCGTTCCGGTTTTTCCGGCGATGGGAACGCGTTCGTCCTGGACCCATCTGCGTGCGGTTCCTCGGCTGCCCCAAACGACGTCGCGCATCATAATGCGCAGTTTCTGGGCGTTTTCGGGTGAGCACACCTGCTGGCGGATGTACGACACGGGCACGATGGAGTCGGGTTCTCCGGCTCTGCTGAGGCGTTTTACCAGACGCGGGCGTACGAACTTGCCGTCGTTGGCGATGGCGTTGTATATCGCGAGGACGCTCATCGGCGGAATCAGGGTAGAGTATCCGAAGGCCATTCGCGTGAGCGCGACGCGGTCGGCGCGTGTGTTGCCGAGGTGTTGTATGCGTGGAGTGCGCTCACCGGCGATACCGAGGTTGAACGGCTCGAAGAATCCCATGGATTCGAGCCGGCTCCGGAATCCGTCGGGGTGTGAGCCGTACTTTTTCGCTATGATTCTTGACATGCCCACGTTGGACGAAGTTTCGATGATTTGCCGCGGGGTGAGTTGCGCTCCTCCGTGGGGGTCGTTGATGGCGCGTCCCTCGTAGATCCATGTGGTTCCCGTGGTCATGGGTTGGTCGATGTCGTTGACGATTCCGTCTTCGAGTGCGACCATCATGGAGATGGGTTTCATCACCGAGCCCGGTTCGTATCCGAGCACTGCGTTGTTGCTTCCTTCAATGTATTCTCCGGGGTTTGTCTTGCTTTTCTCGAGGTTGCTGATGGCTTTGATTTCTCCGGTTGCCACTTCCATGAGTACGCATGTTCCCCATTCGGCGTCGGTTTCGAGGCACATGTTGTGGAGTTCGGTCTCGACGATGTCCTGGAGTTTGATGTTGATGGTGGTTGTGATGTCGTAGCCGGGTGTTGCGGGAATGATTTCGGCGCTGATGATGTCGTGTGTGAGTTGAACGCGTTTTCCCACGCCGGGGGTTCCGTAGAGCAGTTCGTCAAAGGCTTTTTCGAGTCCGCTCCGTCCGTGTGTGCCTTTGGTCCGGCTTGTGTCGCCGCGTTCGGCGCCTCTGACGGAGCCGATGCTTCGGGAGGCCATGGAGCCGTAGGGTTTGCAGCGGATGGTGTCGCGGTCGGCGTGGAATCCGCTGTTGTTGCGTCCTTTACTGAAGAAGGGGAAGTTTCTCACGCGTTCGTACTCGCTGTGGGTGAGTCGGCCTTTGAAGAGCCGGTAGCTGTGGTTTCGCCGCCGTCCCTCTCGTGCGTCGTCGGTGATGCGCTGGTATGCGCCCCAGATTTCGTCTTTCCACTGCTGGGCGTTTCGTGTGGGGTCGAAAAGTGCGAGCGAGTCGGCCAGCGCGGGCAGGTAGCGTTTCAGCGTGTCTTCGCTGATGCCGTTTGACAGCCAGTCGATTCGCGGTGTGTAGAACTGCATGTTTGCGGCGAGCACGGCGCCGTTGTCGGCGAGGAGTTTTCCGCGCTCGGGTGGCGTGGCTGTGGTTTTGGTTAGGATTTTGTCGGCTTTCTCGTTCCATTGCGCCGCCTGGACGAGGGTGGTTCTTGCGAGGAACCAGATGATTCCGAGTGAGAACAGGATCATAACGCCCACAACGAGGCTATAGCGCAGAAGGATGTGTCGTTTGTTGGACTGTTTCATGGTGTTTGATCTGTGGTGAGGTGATAAGGTGGTTGGTCGGGTGCGACGAGGTCGATTCGCATCGTGTCAATGTATTGTTTCATTTGGCTTTCCCGGATCATGGAGTTGTAGTTCGCGCTTGCGCTGACGAAGTCGGTTTTCGCGTTCTCGAGGTCTTCGCGTAGTTCGATGAGTTCCTTGACGTAGTTTTGGCGTACGTATTTGTTGCTGATGTACATGAGCACCATCAGGGTGGCCGCCACGATAAAGACCGCATTTCTGCGGAAGAACTCGAGCGAGAGGAACGACCGGCCTTGAATCGTTTCCTTGACCACGCGCCGCGCTTTCCGGCTTGTGGCCGATGACCTTTTGGCTTGCGTTTTAGGTTGTGTGTCTTGTTTTTCGGTAGGTATGTCTTTTTCCATGATGGGGTCAGTTTTCTGTTCGTTGTGCGATGCGCAGTTTTGCGCTTCGGGATCTGGGGTTGCGTTGTATCTCGTCGTCATCGGGCGTGATGACGCGGTTGTTGACCGGTTCGAAGGGTGCGTTGACGCGTCCGTAGAAGTCTTTTTCGGGCCGTCCCTCGAAGTTTCCGGTGCGGATAAAGTTTTTCACGAGCCGGTCTTCGAGCGAGTGGTAGGTGATGATGGCGAGTCTTCCTCCCGGCCTGAGCAGTTTTCGCGACTGGTTGAGGAGCCGCCGGAGGACGTCGAGTTCGTTGTTCACTTCGATGCGCAGGGCTTGGAAGAGTTGCGCGAGTTCCTGTTTTTCCCGGGCGGGTTTGATGTATGGCGAAACGACTTCCACGAGGCGCGCGGTGGTGAGTATGGGTTGTTTCGCGCGCGCTTTGACGATAGCCGCGGCGATAGCCCGGCTCTGCCGGAGTTCGCCGTACAGGTACATGATGTTGGCGAGTTGCTCTTCGGAGTAGGAGGCGATTATCTGCTTTGCGTCGCACGAGGCGGCCTGGTTCATTCTCATGTCGAGTTCTCCGTCGAATCGGAAGGAGAATCCGCGCCGGCTGTCGTCAAAGTGGTGGAACGACACGCCGAGGTCGGCCAGGATGCCGTCCACGTGGTCCACTTCGTAGTACCTCATGAAGTTGCGCATGTAGGCGAAGTTGCTCAGCACGAAGGTGAAGCGTTTGTCGATGATCCGCTGTTTCCACGCGTCGCGGTCCTGGTCGATACCGTAGAGATGTCCCAGAGGCGAGAGGCGTTCCAGTATGGCCCGGCTGTGCCCTCCGCCTCCGTAGGTGCAGTCGAGATACACTCCGTCGGGGTGTATGTTCAGTCCGTCGAGTGTCTGCTCGAGCAGTGCGGGAATGTGGTAGGTGGGTTCGGGCATGGGGCTTTGGTGTGGATATTTGCGTAAGTGTCTGATTTTCGTGTGTATGCGTATCTGTTTCCTGTTTTTTCGGGAAACGACGGTGTAAAGTTACGAAAAAATCCCGGAATTTTTAAACGCAAATTTAGATATGTAAATCATTTTCTTCGCAAGCCCCGCAATGATGGGCGTTTGCGGAGATTGTGAAAAAGTGTAAAATATTTCTGTTTGCAACTTTCCTGCGGGTTGTGGTGTGTCAGAGTATGTATCCGAGTTCGCGCAGGCGGTCGGAGAAAGCTGGGTAGTCGGCGTTGTGGACGAGGAGTTTGTAGCCGTCGACACGCAGGATCATCCGGCTGAGTTTCGGGTCGTTGGTCAGGAGGCTGATGAACTCGTTGTTGTCGGGGCTGACCTCAAAGAGGCGGTATTGTGTGATGGAGGCCATTGTGAGTGGTTTGCAGTGTTGGCGCATTTTGTTGAAAAAGTTCTCCCATACCGTGGATAGCGGTCCGGGCAGGTTGTCGTTGAGTACGCTGATGAATTTCTCCACATCGGATGCCGATTTGCACGCGGTCATGAAGGAGGCCTCGGTGAGCATGTATTTGTTTCCGCCGATGGGTTGTGTCAGTCTGGTTATCAGCGGCAGGAAGGGGTTATTCTCTTGGAGCGAGCGTATGATGAGTCGCTCGGAGTGCACCTCAAAGAAGTCCTGTTTATTGAATTTGGACTTGAATTCGTAATTTTTTTTGAGGTCGAAAACCCATTCTCCCAGTGGTGTGAGCCGGAATCCGATGAGCGGGCTGTAGTGTTGGCTGAGTATTGATTGCGCGGAGTTTCTCACTCTCAAGTCCACGATACCGATTGCTCCGAGCAGGAACAGACACGCGCGTGTGAAAGGCTCGGCGATTTGCTCCATCATCTGTGCGTAAGTAATTACTTGATTTGTCTGTTTGTCGCGGGGCATTGTTGGGTAGTATTTGTCGTAACGGTAAGTGATTGCGACGGGAGTGCGTTGTTTTGCGCTTGCGGCGCGCAATAGGTTGGCGATGTTGTCGGCACTGAGCCACTGCCGGGGGTAGCGTTTGAGCAGGTTGTAGATTTCAAGTATGATGTGATAGCCGGTTTCTTCGGTGTATTTGGGGTTTATTCCCTTTATGAAAGGCAAAAAGGTGGTGAAGGCGTTATTAAAGACACTGATGCTGTTTTGGATGATGTTTCCCTTGATTGTTGTGAGCGTGTCGCTTTCGTTGGCTGCGCTGCTTTTCAGATGGATATGGAAGTTTTTCAGTATGTGGGCGATCATCAACATTCTGACGGGCATTTCGGCGGAGTTGTCATCGATGTCTGACAGTCCGATTGCGCGCAGTTGCTTGAACAGTCCTTTGGGTATGGTTCTGTTTTTTCCGAGGGCAAGTGTTCCGCTTCGCGCCATTGTGATGAGTGAGGGCATGTATAACAGTACGTCGTCCTCGAAGTTGTAGTCGGTCTGGCCGGGTTCGGCCTGTTCGGGCAGGAAGTCGGGTTTGCTGTGGACGGTTTGCCGCCTCCATATGGCGTAGAGCAGTTTGGGGTTGAGCGCGAGGCAACTGTCGGTATCATATGTCCACGCGCTCTCAAATAGCGGGAACAGGCTCCGGAGTTTTCTGTCTATGGAGTAGGTGGAGATGTGTCGGGTGTCTGATTTGATGTCATCGGGCAATTCATGGATACTTACCCACATCCGTCGCAGTGAATGTTTGATGACATACCGGTCGTTTTCGGGTATGATTTCGAGGAATCGGTTGAGGTTGTCGTCGTCGGAGAAGATGGCGGCAAAGAGTTTGGTGTATTCCGCTTTGGGTTCGGTTTTGGATGAAAGCACGCGCATCTGGATTGTTTTGCCTTTTTCATCGGTGAACTTGAAGGAGTTGCGTGACAGCGACGGATGGATATATTTCTGAAAGGCTGTTTTCAGGTTTTCTGCGGTTAAAAAGTTGCTTATGATGTCGCTGAACTCTTTTACCGCTGTTTTGTTGTAGTTCATTGAGATTGTTTTCATGGCGGTGTTCAGGATAAGATGAATTGTATGTCTTCTTCGGAGAGGTGTTTTGCGATGGAGGTGTCGTCGGTGATGACGGAGCTGAACAGGTCGGCTTTCTGCTGCTGCAGTTGCCGTATTTTCTCCTCGATGGTGTCTTGCGTGATGATGGATAGGCTGAGCACTTTCGCTTTCTGTCCGATTCGGTGCAGCCGGTTGATGGCCTGCTCCTCGGCGGCTTTGTTCCACCACGGCTCGAAGATGTACACGGTGTCGGCCACGGTGAGGTTGAGTCCCACGCCGCCGGTTTTGATTGTCATCAGGAGCACTTTGCAGTTTGCCTCATTCTGGAATCGCTCGACGACCGCGCGGCGGTCGGTGGTTGAGCCGGTCATGGTAGTGTAGTCAATTCCGTTTGCGGCGAGTTGCTCCCCGACGAGTTCTATTCCTGCGATGAAGTTGAAGAAGACCACCACTTTGTGGCCTCCGGCCACGGCTTCAAGCAGGCTGTCGATGAGCGGTTGCAGTTTGGGCGAGGTGATGGTTCCGTCGGTGAGGCTTTCTGGTACGGAGGCCACGCGGCGCAATTCGCTGAGTGCCTGGAACATGACGAACTGACTTTTTTTCACGCCGTTTTCCATGATGGCGTTGTGGATCAGGTCGCTGTAGTAGGCGCGGCGTTGTTCGTAGAAGGCGGCGTGTTTCGGTTCCATTTCCACCATGAGGGTTTGCGATGTCCGCTCGGGCAGTTCGGTGAGCACGTCGCGTTTGAGCCGCCGGAGCATGAAAGGGCTGATTCTTCGCCGGAGCGCGTCCATAGTGGGTTTGTCGCCGTCGCGTTGAATGGGCAGGGCGTATCGGGTGTTGAACTCTTCGGGCGTGCCGAACATGGTCGGGTTGAGGAAGCGGAAGAGGGAGTAGAGTTCCATCAGGTTGTTCTCGATGGGAGTTCCGCTCAGTGCCAGCCGGTGTTTTCCCTTGAGCAGTGCGACGGCCTTGGAGGCTTGGGATTCGATGTTTTTGATGTTTTGTGACTCGTCGAGTATGATGTACTCAAACTCGTGTCCGGTCCATTTCTTTATGTCGTTTCGGATGAGGGCGTAGGTGGTGAGTATGAGTTGGCTGGCGCAGGCCTGCTCCAGGTCGCGCTGGGTGCCGTAGTAGACGTAGTATTTCAGTTGGGGCGCGAATTTGTCGAGTTCGTCTTGCCAGTTGAAGAGCAGGCTTTTGGGCATGATTACGAGTGATGGCCTTTTGGCGTCGGGATAGACGCGCGAGAGCATCGTGATGGCCTGCAGTGTCTTACCGAGTCCCATGTCGTCGGCCAGGCATCCGCCAAAGCCGTGCTCATGGAGGTGGTTGAGCCATTTGACGCCTTCTTTCTGGTAGTTGCGCAGTTTGGCCTGCACGGTGTTGTATTTCATCCGGCGTGTTGCCAGGCCGTTGATTCCCTCATAGAAATCGTGCAGATTGTCGGCCATTTTTCCCTGCACGCGCTGGCCGAGCAGGGCCTCCACTTCGGGCATGTCGAAGTAGGAGATTTTCACCTGGCCGTCGCGTTTCCCGGCGTTGACAAACAGCCGCTCAAGTCGTTTGACGTATCGGTCGTCGACGATGCCGAGTGAGCCGTCGGACAGTTCGATGTAGCGTTTCTGCTTGAACTGGGTCAGGAAGTCTCGCCACGACAACTGCTCGCCGTCGAGGTCGATTTCGGCCTTGCCTTCAAGGAAGTCGATTCCGGAGGAGACGTTGAGTTTGAGTTTCGGCTCGAGGTATTTCACCTTGTACTCGCGCAACCGTTCGGCGCCGAGTATTCGGAACCGGCCTTGCAGGGTGGGGAAGACCGAGATCAGGAACGCGCTGGCGGCTTTGTGGCTCATGATGAGGGTGTTCCCGTCGCGGTACAGGTGCTGGCTGGCGGCCCGTTGCCCTCCGAGCGATTTGGTGAGGGTTTCGTCGATGGAGCTGATTTCGGCTTCCATGTCGGGCCATGCGAGTTGCCGCCGCTCGGCGGTGTGGTTGCCTATGGGTGAGATTACGCAACGGAGCGGGATCGGTGTGTCGGGCAGGTCATAGTCGGGCAGTGTGGCGGTAAAGCTGACGTATAGCGACAGGTCGCTGTCGACACGCTCGAACCACAGCGTCGGGAACAGCGCCAGGGGCTGGGCGTTGTCGGTGATCTCAAGTCCGTTGTGGTTGAGTTGCACTCCGTTGACCCACGAGTAGAATATCGTGAGGAATTGGAAGAGTTGGTCTTCGGGCAGGGCGATTTCGAACGAGCGCAAGTCGGCGAAGGCCGGCCCCACCGAAGCCACGCGCAGTATCCTGTCGCCGCACATCACGCAGTCGTCGCTGAGCATGGTCCACGGCTTTTGCTCCGAACCGGGCAAGTCCAGACGCGCCTGCAGTGTCTTGTCCGACAGGGTGTCGAAACAGAGTTGGATCCGGTGCGGCTCGTTGTCCTGTTTGAGGGGGGTCATGGCCACGTTCACCAGGTTGGGGCACGAGAGCAGCAGCGGCAGCAGGTAGGGATACCGGTAGAGCGACACACGCCGGCCGGCGTTGTCCCAGCGCACGTTGAACCGCTGCGATTCGATGACGTTGCGGTAGGAGTTGAGCGCGACCTGCTCGGCCATCGACATGGTCAGCAATTCGTCGGTGTCAACCGGGTTGCCTTTCTCGTCAACCACATCCACGCAGGGCGCTCCGTCGAGCACGGCGATGCGGAACAGAAACGCCGTTGCCTTGCCGACTGCCGCCGGTTGCGTGCCGGAGACACCCGACCGCGCCGAGAGGCGGCTGATCAATCCGTTGAGGGAGTTATGATTATCTTGCATTGCCATAGGTCTATGGGTAATTAAATGCAAATTTACGAAAAACCGGCTTGTTGGAACGATATTTTTCCGTAAATTTGCGCTCGCTAATCCAAACAGATGAAAATGAAAAAATACGCTCTCCTGCTTATAATGCTCGCCACAACGATTGGCGCGTTCGCCGCGCGTGAGGTGGGTGGCGACATCTCCCTGCTGTCCCGTTATGAGGCCAACGGCGCACGGTACCTCAACCAGAACGGAGGTCTTGTTTCGGGCGACAAACTGCTTTACCTGAAAGAACAAGGATGGTCATCGATGCGCGTCCGCCTGTTTGTTGACCCGTCGAAGGCCAGCAACGCCGACAAGGGCCAAGGCGTGTGTCAAGACTTGCCCTACGTGATCGCGCTTGGCAAGCGCATCAAACAAGCCGGGCTGACGTTCATGCTCGACTTCCACTACTCCGACTCGTGGGCCGACCCCGTGAAGCAGTTCACCCCGGCCGCGTGGGTGGGTTTGAACGACGAGCAGCTGTATCAGAAAATCTATGACTACACGCGCGACTGCCTCGAGCAACTCGTCGCCGCCGGAGCCACGCCCGATTACATCCAAACCGGAAACGAAATCTCCTACGGCATGCTCTGGGGACCCGAGGGCGGAACGCTGCTCAAGTGCTATACTTCCAACAACGCCAACTGGGCCCGCTTCACCACCCTGCTGGCCAACGCTGGACGCGCATGCCGCGAAGTGTGCCCCAAAGCCAAGATCGTGATCCACACCGAGCGCGTGCCAAACATCGGGGTGCTCACCGCTTTTTACGACCGGATGAACGCCGCCAGCCTTGACTACGACATCATCGGACTGAGTTACTATCCCTACTTCCACCGCCAACTCAGCCAACTCCAATCGGCACTGGCCCAACTGCAAACAAAGTATCCCGACAAGAAGGTGATGATTGTCGAAACCGGATACTATCACGCCTACCAACCCGATAACGTGACATTTGACTACTCCGCCACCTATCCCATCACCCCCGCCGGACAACTCGCCTTTACACAAGACATGGTCAAGGCCGTGAAGGCGTACAAGAACGTGATCGGCATCTACTGGTGGTGGCCCGAGGCGAACGAGTACGGGCTGAACTGGAGCACCAAGCGCGTGACCGACGCGTGGTATAACGCCGGACTGTGGGACAACTCCACCGGACGCGCCATGCCCGCCCTGTACGCGCTGAAAGACTACCTGCCCGCCACCGGAGACATCAACGACGACACAACCGTCGACATCACCGACCTGAACCTGCTCATCAACCAGCTGCTCGCCATCGACGACCCATACAACTTCCCCGGCAGCGGCGACATGAACCGCGACGGAAAAATCGACATCACCGACCTGAACCTGCTCATCAACCAAATCCTCGGACAATAACAAGATGATTGACAGTGTTCTCGAGTTCAACAAGCAATTTGTTGAACAGCAAGGGTATCTCCCGTACCAAACCGACAAGTATCCCGACAAGCGCCTTGCCGTGCTCGCCTGCATGGACACGCGGCTGACCCACCTGTTGCCCGCCGCGCTCGGACTGCGCAACGGCGACGCCAAAATCATCAAAAACGCCGGCGCGCTCATCCTCGACCCCTACGACTCGGCCATGCGGAGCCTGATTGTGGCCATTTATGAACTGGGCGTGGAGGAAATCATGGTGGTGGCGCACACCGAGTGCGGCGCGTGCCATATGAACTTTGACCATTTCCGGCATCAGATGCTTGAGCGCGGAGTGACCGGGCAGACGCTCGACACGATTATCCACTCCGGCATCGACCTTCATCACTGGCTGGAAGGCTTCCACGACACGACCGACAGCGTGCGGCAGACCGTGGACGTCATTCGGCGGCATCCGTTGCTGCCCCGCGATGTGGCTGTCCGCGGCTTCATTATCGACACCCACACTGGCGCGCTGACCGAGGTTGGAGTTCCACAGAACATGGAAGAAATAGAGAATCCGGAATTGTAGTTTCATCTCTTTTTCGGCTGAAAGTCAGCGTCCGCGCTCGGATTACCGGGCGCGGACGCTGTTGTATGATTGGAGCCGTTAAGGCGTTTTGGCGTTGTTGATCAGAAGAACTGGATCAGCGAGCGTGTCACCTTGGTTGCTTTGCCGAGCAGGGCGGCGATGCCTTGCTGGCTGGCGGTGATGCCGGCGCCGCGTGTTTGGGCGTAGCGCTGACGGAGTTCGTCGTCGGTGGGTTTGCGTTGGTCGCTCTCGCGCTTGACAACGGTGAAGGCGTATACGCCCGAGTTGCCTTTGAACGGGCCGACCATGGTGTTTTCCTTAGCGGCGGCCACGCGGCCGATCATGGCGGGTTCCATACCGATTTTGCCGATCATGTCCTGACTGAAGTTCACTTGTGCCGAGTCGACTTGTGTTCCCATCAGTTGGGCGAGTGAGGCGAGGTCTTTGGCTTTTCCCTCGTATTGTTTGAGCAGCGCTTCGGCTTTCTTGTTGTTGCGCACGCGGGCGGTGAGTTCCTCTTCCACGCCGGGAGCGTCATAGGGCAGGTATCCGGCGTCGAACACCTCGTTGAGGTCAACGGCGAGCAGGATGTCTTTGTTGTCGGTGAAGATGGGCGATACGGTGTTCTTCTTGGCTTCGAAGGCCCATTTGATGGCTTTGCGGCTGTCGCGGATGCCTTGTCCGGTATAGGGGTTGGCTCCGAGTTGCGGTGTGCGTGCGGTGATCATCTCGTTGATGGCCTGGTATCCGGCTGCGGCTGCGTTCTTGTCGAAGTCAAATGCGGTTTTGTTCTTGTTCAGGAAGTCTTGCAGTTTGTTGCGCAGGCCGTCGATGGTCGCTTGCGAGGCGTAGGCCTCGTAGGTGACGGTGGCGAGGGTGTAGAAGGTTTTGGGCGCTTTCTTCTCGAGCACTTTGATGAATTGGGCGCCTTGGTCGGTGGTCATCATGGCGAAGTAGCCTTCGGGTGCGTTGGCGAACTTGGCCTTGATGGAGTCGGGTGCGCTGGCGATCTGGTTCCATACGCCTTCGTCCTGGCCTTGCGCGTTCTTGACGGTCTTGGTCACTTCGGCCACGGTCTTGCCCGCTTTGAGCATATTCAGGACGGAGTCTTGTGTTTTCTTGTCGCCTTGAACGACGCAGAAGCTGAATTGGACGCTGTCGAGCGAGACCATCTTGTTGATCAGTTTGTACATGGTGTACTTGTTTCCGGGCACGGAGTCGCGCTTGGTGGCTCCGATGGCGGCTGCGCTTACGAAGGAGCGCACGTTGGCCTGGGTGAACTTGTCGAGTGTGTTCATCGCGGTGTCGACCTGAACGGTTCCGAGCACGCGTACGGAGTCGATTCCGGTGCCTTTCTGCAGGGCTGCCCATGCGCGGTTGGCCACTTTGTCGGCGGCTGCGATGTCGGCCTGCGAGGGGGTGATGTTGACGGCGATATAGTGGATCTGGCGGGTTTCCTCATCGATGTTGAAGCGTTTCTTGTTTTTGTTCCACTCGGCTTGCAGTTCTTCTTTGCTTACGGGGAACTTGTCGTCTTCGAGCGAGGAGAAGTCTTTCTTGACGTAGGTGATGTATGAGGTTGTGGCTTCTTCCTCGGCCATTTGCGCGAGGTCGAGTTTGTTGGCTTGCAGACTGCCGGCCACGAGCGATTGCAGTTTGGCGAACTTGATTTGCTGAACGAGGTTGTCTTTCAGTTTGTTCCATTCTTGCTGCAGTTCAACCACCTGTTCTGCCTGAACGCCCTGCGAGGCGGGGTTCTGGAGGAACTCGTGGAGTTGCGCCGGGGTTTCAAATCCCACTTGCTGCGCCATTTGCATTGCCGCGGGAGCGGGGCGCTTGCCGATCATGAACTCGCTGATTTCGTTGTCGGTCACGTCAATGCCCACTTTGTCGTACTCGTTTTGGAGCAGTTTCTCGTTAATCATTGTTTCGAGCACTTGTTGCTGGCGCACGGCGGGGTCGATCTGGTCGCTGTTAGGATTGTTCTGATCGGCAGCGGCTTCTTGCTCGACACGGCGCTGGAGGGCCATGTAGTCGATTTTCTCGTTTCCGACTTTTGCGGCGGTGCTGTTACCGCCCATACGTCCGATAGCCTCGATACCCACTTCAATGATGAAAGCGAGCAGAGCGCCACCAATCACCACGGCAAGAATCTTTTTCTGTTGCCGGATTTTCTCTAATGTTGCCATTTCTTTTCTTTATGTGTTTTATTTATTTTCGGTTTGGGCTTATTTCACAAATAAGCACGCAAAGGTAAGCAAATTTTGTGGATGGGCAAAAATTAAGTTGTTTTTTGCGTGTTTTTGTGCGCAAACGCGGGAGGAAATTCAGTGTGTCTGTCCATAGGTCGGCCCATGCGGCCGATGGTGAAGATACAAAGCAGACGTGCCAATGGGGGATTCTCACCACCGGTTGGCACGTGTTTTGATTTTATGGAGGGTTCCAAAAAGTCAGGTGGGTTTTATGAGTTGAATATCATGGTTCACGGTCGGGTTATGACAATTTTTTTGTTGATCTGCCGGTTGTCGTATCTGAGTTGGACAATGTAGGTTCCTTGTGTGAGGCTTGAGGTTGGAATCTCTGTTTTTGCATCGGTCACGGGAATGGTTTTTATGATTTGGCCATCTATACCGATTATCGACACCATGGCGGATGAGCGAAGCGGGTTGGCTTCTAAGGAGATGTCAATCGCCCCATTTGCATATCTGATTTGTGCGTTGTCGATTTTCAGGTTCGCAACCCCCGAGTTACCGCGCATTAGTTCAAGCCGCTTGAAGTAGTTCTCAAAATCAGGCCATAAATACTCGGCCATATAACTGTGGATTTTGTATTCATTCTCATGCTCGGCATTCTCGAAACTCATGACGCACTGTGACCCGCAAGTGCACTTCAGTCAGGAACCTACCCGTGGGTGTCTGCCTCCCTCCCCTACCATTCCTTCATGCGGTGTTTCACGCTGGTTACGATATGTCCCCCTCACCATTCAGTTTCGCGAACGATAGTTATTGCTCGAGGCCGAACACGCGCTTGACGGCGAGTCGGATCCGTTGCGCGTCGTTGGTGTCGCTCTTGAGGACTCCGAGCACGGCGCGGACGTATTCATCGCGGTTCTTCAGGCCGCACAAGGTGGCGACATTGCTCTCGCCGATCATCTGCTTGTGGTTGAACACGCGGAGAACCGCCATGTAATCGCCCGACTGCTCATACTGGTGGAACTCGCGGCAAATCGCCTCGTAACTGCCTCGGGGATTGATTTCGGTGACGAGGTCGACGAGGTGTTCCTCAAGGGCATTGATGTTGCGGAATTTCATGTCGATTCTCCGCTCCACGTCGTGCTTGACTCGGTGGCGTACGTGTTGCAGGGCTTGTGTCTTGAGGTCGCGCGAGAACATGTTGAGCACCGCCTTGCGCACTTTGCCGAAGACCACATCCTCTTTCATTCCCTTCATTCGTGCCACAGCGCGGATCACTTCCTCGAGCATGAGGATGTTCTCAATCTCGGCCACGTTGGGCACGAGGATGTTTTTCTTCCGCAGGTAGTCCACCTCTTGCTCATCGCGCCGGTCGCGGTCCACGATTCCGTGACTGTCAAGGTGGTGGAACGAGCGCAGGTCGTTGAACGACCGGACACTCTCAATCACCTTGTTGCAGCTGCCCAGGGGCTTGATTGTGTATTCCGGAAAAATGAGCGGATACAGTTTGGCATCGAGGCTGTGTTTCTCGTCGCCTTCAATGAAGAGCACGGGTTTTCGGCTGCCGAGCAGGTCGAAGTAAAGCCCGTCGTCAAGGTGCTCGCTCGAGGCCATCACCTCGTAGTCCCACGTCACGTGCTCGGGGTCGAACGATTTCACCCACACGCATTGGTTGTCGATTCGGCTGGAGGCGAAGTCGATGTCGTGTGTGTTATATATAAAGGTGCAATCGGGTCGGAGTTCCTCAATCACGTTCCAGAGGGTTTGCATCATCGATCGGTGGATAAACGTCTCGGGGTCGTCGACCAGCACCACGGCTCCATCGGGGGCATACTGCACCGCACCGAGGTAGTACAGCACGGCCTTCTCGCCGTCGCTCAGCCGGAGCATGTTGTACTTGTCGTCATGGCCTTCGGTGGAGAAGAGCAGTTTTCCGTTCTCGCGAAGAATCCTGTTTTTCGGGAACACCTCCTGCCACATTCTCACCGTTGTGTCCAACCGCGTTTTCGGGAACTCGGCCGACTCTCCCATCAGGCGTCGTGTCTTGGCGGCCATCAGCGACCGGAACTCGTCGATCATCATCACGTACGACAACTTGTCGAACTCGGTCTGCGCGGCGTAGTCGACCTGCGGCGAGGCGCTGTTGATACGCTCGAACATCTCATCGATAGACCCCGGCAGCGGCGGTTGGTCGGAATTCACGGCGAACAACGCCCGCAAGGCCGACAGCCGATAGGCTTTCTGCCCGATGGAGGTCATCAGCCGGTTGCAGAATCGTGTCTTACCGGAGCCGTTGGCGCCGATGATGGTGATTTGGCGTGTCGCTACCAGTGTGGGAGTCTGTTGGCCGTCGGAGCGGGGAGGTAGGGTGATGTTCATTGGGGGTGATGTTTGGGGTTCGTTTCGCCAAAGTTAGTATTTTTTCCCGTGTTGTGCAAATCCGGCCATTCCCAGGAGTGTTATCAGTCCTTCGGGGCCTTGGTGGCAGGCGAGGTCGAGGATGCTCATCCGGGGTTGGAAGCCGTGCCGTTGCTGCCAGATTTGGTAATAAGGCCGGTCGGTCACGTCAAGCGTGTCGCCGCGGCGATGTGACAGATGTGGCCGCAGGTCGGTGGCTTCTGTGCCGGTGTCGGCCGGCCGGTATTCGATGGCGATGGGCAAGGCCATGAAGTCGATTACCAACTCGTGCAGTTGCCGCATGAGTTGGAGCAGTGTGGTTTGCCGTCCGAGTATGACGGGTTGGAGCAGCGGCGCGAGGTGTTCGAAAAAGGGTGTCCGTCCGTAGGCGGAGTAGAGCGCTCCCCAGTGGACGTGTCTCCATCGTCCGTGCTCGCTCAGTCCGATGTGTTCCAGTGTCGCGTCGGGGGTGATACTGTCGGCGGCGAGGGGAATGGAGAGTTGCTGCACGCCTTGCGGCCCTACGATGGCGTACCGGTGCAGGTCGGCGCGTGGCCGGCGGATGGGTTCGGATGTGTCGACGATGACTTTTTCGGCCCGCACGGCCGCGGCCCACCACCTGACCGTGCCCGGTGTCTGTCCGTAAACGATGGTTGGCGTGGTCATGGCGGTGGGCGTGGCGGTTGCGCGCGTGATTAAGCCTCCACTCCGGCGAGGAAGGTTCGCTCGATGATGGGCGTGGTGTAGGCGTAGGGGATGAAGTCGATGCCCGGCAGTGGGCGCGTGATGAAGAAGTTGGCCACTTTTCCGATGGCTATCGAGCCGTAACTGTCGCTCACTCCCATGGCGTACGCACCGTTGATTGTGGCGGCGTTGATGGCCTCGGAGGGTTGCAGGCGCATCTTGATGCACGCGAGGCTGACGACGAATTTCATGTCGCCGCTCGGTGTTGAGCCGGGGTTGTAGTCGCTTGCGATGGCCACGGGCAGTCCGGCCTCGATCATCTTGCGTGCCGGGGCGAAGGGCATGTTCAGGAAGAACGATGTTCCGGGCAGGGCGGTGGGCATGGTGTCGGCGTTGAGCAGCAGACTGATGTCGCGGTCGGTCATGCTCTCGAGGTGGTCCACCGACCGGCAGCCGCACTCCACGGCCACCTGCACGCCGCCGCTGTCGGCGAGTTCCTGTCCGTGTATTTTTCCTTGCAGGCCGTATCGCGCGGCGGCGTTGAGGATTTGTGCGGTTTGCGCGGGGGTGAAGAAGCCCTCGTCGCAGAACACGTCAACGAAGTCGGCCAGGTTCTCGTCGGCCACGGCCGGGAGCATTTCGGCGCACACGAGGTCGACGTAGTCTTGCTGGCGTCCGGCGTATTCGCGCGCCACGGCATGGGCGCCGAGGAAGGTGGTGACCACACGCAGACGTGTCAGTTCGCCGATGCGTCGGGCCACGCGGAGCATTTTGAGTTCGTCGGCGGTGTTCAGTCCGTAACCCGATTTGATTTCGACCGCTCCGGTGCCTTTGGCGATGATTTCGCGTGCGCGGGTGAGGCTTTGCTCAAGCAGGTCGTCTTCACTCATCTCATGCAGCCGGTCGGCGCTGTTGAGGATTCCGCCTCCGCGTTTGGCGATTTCGGCGTAACTCAGCCCGTTGATTTTGTCAACGAACTCCTGTTCGCGGCTGTGGGCGTACACGATGTGTGTGTGGCTGTCGCACCAGCAAGGCAGCACGGCGCCGCCGCGGGCGTCAACCACGGTCGTGTCCGGCTCGAGCGCGGGCATGTCGGCCTCGAGGCCGAAGTCGGTGATTACGCCGTCGGTTGCGATCAGATAGGCGTGCTCGAGCAGGTTGAGCGTGCGCATCTGCTCTCCGCGTCGGCAGGCGAGGAGGTCGGAGTCCACTCCTGCGAGCAGACCGATGTTGGTTACTGCAAGTTTCATTTGCGCAGGAATTGGATCGAGGCTTCAATGTGTGGATACATGATGTCGTCGTCGGTGATGAAGGGCACCACTTGGCGGTAGCGCGCGAAGAGGTCTTCCAGGGCGGGCGATGACTTGAGCGGGCGTCGGAACTCAAGAGCCTGTGCGGCGTTGAAGAGTTCGATGGCGAGCACGCGCTCGGTGTTGAAGATCACGCGGTAGAGTTTGATGGCTGCGTTGGCGCCCATGCTCACGAGGTCTTCCTGGTCTTGGCAAGAGGGGATACTGTCCACGCTCGAGGGCATGGCGAGCGACTTGTTCAGGCTCACGACCGAGGCGGCGGTGTATTGCGTGATCATGAATCCGGAGTTGAGGCCGGAGTTCGCCACGAGGAAGTTGGGCAGGTTTCTCGATCCGCTGACGAGGCGGTAGATTCGGCGCTCGCTGATGTTTGCCAGCTCGCTCATGGCGATGGCGAGGAAGTCCATCGGCAGGGCGATGGGTTCGCCGTGGAAGTTACCGGCGCTGATAATCAGGTCGTCGTCGGGGCATACGGTGGGGTTGTCGGTGGCAGAGTTGATTTCGATGTCGATAACCGATTCCACGTATCGGAGGGTGTCTTTCACCGCGCCGTGCACCTGCGGCACGCAACGGAAGGAATACGGGTCTTGAACGTGGGTTTTCGGTTGGGCGATGAGTTGGCTTCCCTGAAGCAGTTCGCGCATTCGGGCCGCGGTTTCGATTTGTCCCTGGTGGGGTCTGACTTGGTGAACGGCGTCGGTGAACGGCTCGATACGTCCGTCAAACGCGTCGAGCGAGAGGGCAGCGATTTGGTCGGCCCAGTCGCTCAGTCGGCGGGCGTGCAGCAGACACCACACGGCGAACGCGCTCATGTTCTGCGTTCCGTTGAGCAGCGCGAGGCCTTCTTTGCTTGCCAGGTGAATCGGCTCCCAGCCTTTGAGACGGAGCAGTTCCTCACCTGTGATGACGCGGCCTTGATATTCCACCTCGCCCATTCCGAGCAGCGGCAGGCAGAGGTGTGCCAGGGGCACGAGGTCGCCCGAGGCGCCGAGCGAGCCTTGGCGGAGCACAACGGGGGTGATGCCTTCGTTGAAGAAGTCAATGAGGCGCTCCACGGTGGCGAGTTGGCAGCCGGAGTATCCGTAACTGAGCGATTGTATCTTGAGCAAGAGCATGATGCGCACGATTTCGGCGGGCACGGGCTCGCCCACGCCGCAGGCGTGCGACTTGAGCAGGTTGATTTGCAGTTGCGAGAGTTGGTCGGCGTTGATTGAAACGTTGCACAGCGAGCCGAAGCCGGTTGTCACGCCGTAGACGGGTTCGGGGCTTTCGGCGATTTTGCGGTCGAGGTATTCGCGGCAGCGGGTGATGCGCGCGCGCGCATCGTCGCTTAGAGCGAGCGTGAGGTTGTCGTTCAGAATTTGGCCGATACGCTCAATGCTGAGGTGCTCGGCGCTGATGAGATGTGTCATAGAAAATGATGAATGGTTAATTAGTTGCCGCAAAGGTCGGCAAAAAAGTTGACTTGGGCAAGACATCACCCCGTTTCCAGTCGAAAAAGAATGAAGGTGGGTTCTATAAATTCCAAAAAAAGCAGATATGATGTTTTCGGTCGGGTTGGAGCACCTGCCGGCATCTTCCGCTTCAACTTATTGACCCGTAGCCCGCTACTATGTCTCAAAGTTGAATCGAAATCTGCTCTGCATCTGCTTCCAACCCGACTCGAGCAATTTATGGAACCCACCAGAAGTGGGCACGCCCAGCCCGACGATTCAAATAAAATGCTTACCTTTGCGGCCGTTATTAACCACCTAAAACTTTTACGCTTGAAACGGACTCTCATTCCGCTCCTTTGCGGCATTCTGATCGCCGGCTCTGTCGTGGCCCAAGAGCACGACAAACCCTCGGTTGACCTCATCATCGAGGCTCGCGGCGATTATCAGCGCGACTACGTTGACGGACAATCCATCAAGGACAACTCCGGCTTTAAAGGACAATTCCTCAACCTGATTGTCAAGAGTAAACTCAACCGCCACTTCTCGTTCTTCTTCCGGCACCGGATGAACCAGACCAACTTCGACGCCAACTTCTTCGACGCCACCGACTGGCTTGAAATCACCTACGCGCCCACCAGCCGGCTCACCATCGCCGGCGGAAAGGAAGGCATCGCCATCGGCGGATATGAGTACGACCGTGTGCCGATTGACCTCTACTTCTGCTCCGAGTTCTGGAACGCCGTGCCTTGCTACGCTTGGGGCGCAACGGTGGGATACAAACTGTCGGACAACGACCAACTCTCGTTCCAGTTCTGTGAAAGCCCCTTCCGCGGTTTCTACAAAAACGCCGACATGTATGCCTACAACCTGTTCTGGACCGGAACGCACGGCCTGTGGAGCACCATCTGGTCGGTCAACATGATTGAATGGCGGCAGGGACGGTTCATCAACTACATCGCCCTGGGCAACGAGTTCCGCCTCGGGCCGAAGTTCACGCTCCAACTCGACTATATGAACCGGGCCTCGTCGGGACAGAAATTCTTTAAAGACTGCTCGGTGATCGGCGAACTCACCTATCGCCCCATCAACCGCCTCCACCTCACCGCCAAGTGCGCCTACGACGTGAACCGCTCCGGAACTGACCACGACCTGCTCGTGCACAACGGAACCGAACTCACCCGCGTCGGCGCCGTGGTGGAATACCTTCCGCCCGTGCGTAACTTCGACATCCGCCTCCATGCCGCCTACTGCTACTCGTGGGGAACCAACACCAACCCCGACGGATTCACCCAAGACCGGCAATCATTCTTCACCCTCGGCGCGACATGGAAACTCAACATCACCGATCTGTTCAGGAAATCCTCCAAGAAATCAGAGATATAGAGGGGAATCTCCGGAAAATATGTTGTAAAACATGTGAGTTTTTTGGGTGTGGGTGAATAATTGGCGGTAATTTTGCAACCGAAAAACCTATCTAACCATTCAATTCATAGACCTAAGAAACTGTTACCTGATTGAGACCTAAGGAGGAGCGCCCGCTGAACAAGGCGATCCTCCTTATTTTTCGCGCTCAATCCTGAATCCGGCCCGGCGCAGGTCGGTCCAAAATCCGGGGTAACTTTTTGTGACCGCTTCGGGTTGGGCGATCGCGATTCCGGGGTGGGAGAGGGCGGCGAGGGTGAGTGCCATAGCCAGTCGGTGGTCGTCGTGCGGGTTGAGGGTGGGGTCGGGTTCTGTTTCGCAGGTGGCGAAATGCCAACTCATCGCGTCGTCGCCTTCGAGTGTGAGGCGGAATCCGAGTCGGGCCAGTTCCTGCGCGAGCGCGCGCGTCCGGTGGCTTTCCTTATGCCGCAGCGTGCTCAGGCCGGTCAGGCGGAAGGGGCGGCCGAGCAGGCACAGCGCCACGGTGAGTGTGGGGGCGAGGTCGGGTGTTCCGAGCAGGTCGGCAAAGGTTGAGCAGCAGCAACAGGCATTTGTGTCGCGGCGTGCCGTGAGCGTTCCGTCGGCGTTCCATTCGGCGGCGAGTCCCCACTGCCGGAGCAACGTGGCCGCGCGGCGGTCGCCTTGCAGACTGTTGTCGGTCAGCCCCCGCAGGGTTATTTCCCCATCGGGGTAGAACAGCGGTAGCGTTAGCCAGAAAGCCGCCGCGCTCCAATCGGCCTCCACCTCGTCGGGGCCGGTCAGGTATGGCCCGGCACCGATGTGAATCGTGTTGTCGTTCCACATCGTTTCAATTCCATATCGATTCATCAGCGCGAGGGTCATTTCCACATAGGGCCGCGAGACGAGGTTGCCGGTCAATTCTATGGTCATTCCGCCGGTGATGGGGGCGATGAGCGCCAAGGCGGTGATGAACTGACTGCTCACGCTTGCGTCGACGCATACGCGCGCGCTGCGTTGCAGTCGCCTGCCGCGCACCCGAATCGGCGCGTGCCCTTCGCCGTCGAGGTAATCAATCTGGGCGCCTATCGCGCGCAAAGCGTCTACCAGCGTGCTCACGGGGCGTTGGCACAGGCGTTCCGAACCGGTGATGACGCGTTCCGCGCCTTCGCGCGTGGCGTGAAATGCCGTGAGCAACCGCAATGCGGTGCCGGAGTGGCCCACGTTGATGGTGGTGTCGGCGGTTGTGAGCCCGTTTGCGAGCACGCGCAGGTCGTCGCAGGGGTTGTCAATTCTGATTGGCGGCATGCCGGCGAGTGCGCGGATGGTCATCAGCCTCGCGGCGATGCTTTTCGACGGCGGCGGACTGATGGTGGCTCGCAACTGTTCGGGCGGGTAAATGCGGTATCGGGTATTCATGACTTCGCAAAGGTACAAATTCTCCCCGTTTCCACTGCACTTCATCCCGCATTTCGTTTGATGTGTTAGTTTTTTTGTTTGTTTTTGCGCAGGAAATCTCGATAAATCGGCGAGGTGATGCGTGGAGTTACTGATTTTTGTTGTAATTTTGCAAGTTATTATCAGTTATAAGACGAACAATCACTTCAATATGAAACCGATTTATCATCGTATATTGCTTAAACTCAGCGGTGAATCGCTTGCTGCAGGTCAAGGCTCTGGCATAGACCCCGAGCGCACCGCCCAGTATGCCACTCAAATCAAGGAACTGGTTGACGCCGGAGTACAGGTGGCCATCGTTATCGGAGGCGGAAACATCTTCCGTGGTCTGAAAGGTGCCGCCAAGGGCTTCGACCGTGTCAAGGGCGACCAAATGGGGATGCTCGCCACGGTCATCAACTCGCTCGCACTCTCGAGCGCGCTCGACGCGGCCGGACAACCCTCGCAGGTGTTCACCGCCATCTCGATGGTTCCCATCGGCGAGCAGTACACCAAATGGCGCGTGATTGAGGCACTCGAACAAGGCAAGGTGGCCATCATGTCGTGCGGCACGGGAAACCCGTTCTTCACCACCGACACCGGCTCGGCCCTGCGCGGCATTGAAGTCGAGGCCGACGTGATGCTCAAAGGAACCCGTGTCGACGGAATCTACACCGCCGACCCGGAGCGCGACCCGACAGCCACCAAGTTCGACCGCATCACATATGATGAAATCCTGCGCCGCGACCTGCGTGTGATGGATCTCACCGCAACCGTGCTCTGCAAAGAAAACGGCCTGCCGATTCATGTGTTCAACATGGACGTGCCCGGTAACCTGCGCAAAGTGCTCTCAGGCGAACCCATCGGCACCGTGGTTGTCAGCGAGTAGCACACAGATTGCCGCGCGATGAAGGTCACCTTTCTCACCCCACCCACCCTTGTGGGCAAGCGACCCGCCGAACGCACGGCGGGCTGCACGCATGTGGTCTATCTCGCGCCCAATATCTATGAACTCACCGTCGCCGCCGTTGTCGAGCAATCAGGTCGGCACACCGCGGCCGTGGCCGATTTTGTATATCATCGGCAGAAACCGAACCACTTCGACCGGTTCCTCACCACCGACGACTCCGACGTGTATGCCATATGGATGGTCAATCTCTCGGTGGAGAACGACCTCGCCGCCTGTGAGCGGATCCACGCCATGCGTCCTGCGGCGCGCGTGATGTTGATGGGCCCGGGGGCAACGCACTATGCCGAGCGCTGTCTTACCGACGCGCGTGTGATTGTAGTCCGGGGCGAGCCCGAACTGACCGCGCTCGCACTGCTCGACGCACTCGCCGGCAACTCCCCCCTCGCCGGCGTGGAAGGTCTCTCGTGGCGCGATGGCGACAATATCCGCCACAACCCCTCGCGAGCACTTATCTCCAACCTCGACACCCTGCCGTTTCCCGCGCGGCATTTTATCTCCGACCGCAGCTACTACAACCCCAAACTCAACGCCCGCCGATACACCACCGCCGTCACCTCGCGCAACTGCCCCTACGGGTGCATCTACTGCGTGCCGAGTTCGCTCACCTTTGCCCGCGAAATCGAGCACCGCCGCCTGCACGGACGCAAACCGCCGGTTGCGCTCCGCTCGGTTGAGAACGTGGAACAGGAACTCACCCTAATCAGGCAAATGGGATACGACGGTGTTGGATTTATGGACGACAATTTCATCTGGAACGAGACGCGGACACTTGCCCTGTGCGACATCCTGCGCCGGCTCGGTCTCGTGTGGGGTTGCCAGGCGCGTGTCGACGCCATCACCGAACCCATCGCCCGGGCACTCGGCCGAAGCGGTTGCCAATACGTCGACCTCGGCGTGGAATCGTTCAACGACGAAATCCTCCGCTACATCGGAAAAGGCATCACCTCCGACCAGATCACCCGCGCCATCAATCTGCTTAAACAATATCACGTGCCCGTGAAACTCAACATCCTCATCGGCTGCTCACCCCTCGAAACGCCCCAGACCGTGGCCGACACCCTGCGCCGGGCCAAGCAGGCCGACGTCGACCAGGTGATGTTCAACATCGTTTCGCCCTTCCCGGGCACGGAATACTACGAAATCTGCCGCAAAAATGGTTGGCTCGCCACACCCACCGGTGAGTACCAGCCCAGCGATGTGCAGCGGCAGTCCATCCTCAATCTGCCGCACCTCAGCGCCCGCCAGATGGAGCAGGCACTGCGCCGGAACAACTTCAGTTACTTTCTCTCTTGGGCATTCGTCAAGCGGCACGCCGGCCGATTCTCCACCCCCGCGCAGTGGGGGCACGCCCTGAGGGCATTACGCGTGAAACTATTCGGATGATGAACCTGTCGATAATCATACTCACCTACGACCACCTTGACGACACCCTGCGGTGTCTGCGCTCACTGCAACCCGTGATGAGCCGGTCTGACGTGGAGGTGATTATCATCGACAACGGCTCAACCGACGGCACACCCGAAACAATCGCCCGCCAATACCCCGGCATCCACCTCATTGTCAACCCCCAGAACCGCGGCATCGCCGTGGCGCGGAACCAAGGTTTCGCCGTCGCCACCGCGCCGCGACTGCTTATCCTCGACAACGACACCATCGTCAACGCCGAAGCCATCGACGGCATGAGCGCATACCTTGACAGCAACCCCGACGTGGGGCTGTGCGCGTGCTGTATGACCGATGTCGAAGGAAACGTACAACTCAGTTTCCGCCCCTTCCCGAGCCTGAAAAGCAAGATACTGAGCCTGCTCGGACTTCGGCTGGCGCGAACCCATTTCACTTTCGACCGCCAAGGCGCCATCGAGCCGTTCTACGTTATCGGAGCATGCCAAATGATTCGGCGCGAGGCGCTCGAGCAAGTGGGCAACCTCGACGAGGCCATCTTTTATGGACCCGAAGACGCCGATTTCTGTATCCGACTGCGCCAACACGGATGGAAAGTGAAATACCTGCCGCAGTACTCCATCATCCACACTTATTACCGCCGCACATCGCGCAAACCGTTCTCCCGCCTCGGTATGAAACACATTCGCGGTCTGTTGCACCTATATAATAAGCATCACCGTATCTCTTGACCACGCCGACGAAATAGCGCCGCAACAGCCGTCACCGCAACCAGCGGCTCAAACGGAAGCGCATACCGGCTTACCAACCCCGCCGTCATATACGCTATCGCTGCCAGGCAAGCCGGCGCGAACAAACACCACAACCGCAATCCGCGGCCAGCGCGAAGCCAATAACGGACGTAGAACCAGACCGCCAATCCCGCCACAACATACCAACCCCATTGAATCCGGGGCAACCATGCCGTCACACTCGACAATTGCTCCATCGGCGGCCACGGTAAGGGGATAACCGTTTGAATGACAAGCGTCAGCGGCAACACAAGCACCCGCGCCCACCACGGCCAACCATAATAGGCAGCCACAAACGCGCCCCGCCAACCCTCAGCGTCAAACGCACGGTGCATGAGCGCGTTGCCGGTCACGTTGTTCACTTGCTGCTCAACGGTGTAGTGGTCGGAAATGGCCAAACCCAACATCCATAGACCCAACGACAACATCGCCAGCACAGAAGCCAACCGCCAATGCCGGCGCCAATCGGCCGCAAGCAGCAGCGCAATGCCAATCGGAAGGAAATTCACGTACTTGGCGCGAATCACCGACAGAATCACTCCGCCCGCGAGGAAAAGCAGGGCAGGGCGGAGCATCCCCCGGCGTTGGCAGATAGCCTCGGCCAAACCCCAGCCAACCAGCGTGATGGCTATATACACCCACGGCTCTTTCAGCAGCATCGCGCCCTGAGAAAGGTAAAACCCCGACACTGCCGACAACCCGATGGCCCACGTGGAGATTCGCCGGTCGGGCGCCGACACGCTTCCACTGAGGGCGCTCACAGCCATCTGCCCCGTGATTACCAGCGAGAACAACGTCAGCATCACGTTCAGCGCCACAGGCCAGATCAAACTCTGCCCGAAAATCCACCACAATGCCACAATCGAGGCAGAGTAGCCGCCCGAAGTGATCTTCGGTTTGGGCACCTGCCCGCTGTAGTGGTGCACCGCCCAATGGAAATATTTCGACATATCCCCTTCGAGGTAAGGCCATTGCAGCGTGTGCTCACCCACGGACGACTGCCACAGGAAAATAATGGCCAGCAATGCCAGCCATGCCGCCGCCGCCGTCAAAATGACTTGTCCGGTCGGTGTGGAAACGCGCGAGCGCGCGTACATTAATCTTGGCATGTGATAGGCCAATGTCAGCGCGGCCGTGGCCGCTCCGCCGTCGGCCCACCCGAGCAGACCAATCGCCAATGCGGCAACAACAGCCACCCAGAGCCATTGCCATAGGCGGAACCATTTTATAATATGTGTATCCGATGTCAGCATCACAGCCAGATAAAAAGTATCAGCCCACAAAGATAACATTTTCCGCCGGAAGGCGAAAATGCAAGCCCCATATTGCGCCCGGCAATTCCCTAAATTCCCCAATCCCTTTAGATTCCCAAATACTCTAATGCCCTTAAACCCCTTAAACTCCTTAAATTTCTTTACTTCCTTAATTTCCCCCTTAATCCTCCTTAATCCCCCTTAAATTCCTTAGTATCCCTAAATTCCTTAATCTCCCCCTCTTTTTTCCTGTCCGCGCAATTTTTTTCAAAAAACACTTGCCGGTTCGGAAAAAAGCAGTACCTTTGCAGCCGCAAACGGGAAAGCCACCGCCGGAGGGCGGAGCAGCGGCGCCGGGAGCGGCGGTGAAATGCCGCCCAAAAGTTAAAGGATATTAAAAATCGCCTTTAAATTTTGCCGGTCCGGAAAATGGTTTTACCTTTGCAACGATTTCGCCTCGCGACTTCTCCACGGACAAGCGAGCGATTTTTTTGGCCGCCTCGGCCAAGGGTTCTTTGAAA
>CACYCT010000031.1 GCA_902772965.1 uncultured Bacteroidales bacterium
AGTATGTAATGGAGCCCGACACCTACGCCGAGGTTCCCAAGAACATCGCCGAAAAGATCATGAGCGACAAGAAGAAAGACTGATTTCTTCTGAAAAGCTGCGGTAAACGGTAAAAAAATTTGCCGCGGACATTAAAAGCTATTGATTTTTGTTGTAAAAATTGATACAATAATAAAAATAATGTAAATCAAATCATTTACAAGACTAAGGAGGAAATTTCCCATGGCAAGAGAAAAGTTTGAAAGAAATAAGCCGCACGTTAACATTGGTACTATCGGCCACGTTGACCACGGTAAGACCACCCTTACAGCTGCTATCACAAAGGTTCTCGCTCTTGAGGGCGACGCTGCTTTCGTTGATTACGCTAACATCGATAAGGCTCCCGAAGAGAGAGAGCGCGGTATCACAATCAACACCGCTCACGTTGAGTACGAGACCGCTAAGCGTCACTACGCTCACGTTGACTGCCCCGGTCATGCTGACTACGTTAAGAACATGATCACCGGTGCTGCTCAGATGGACGGCGCTATCCTCGTTGTTTCCGCTGCTGACGGTCCTATGCCCCAAACGCGTGAGCACATCCTGCTCGCCCGTCAGGTGAACGTTCCCCGCCTGGTTATCTTCCTGAACAAATGCGACTCTCCCGATGTGGACGAGGAAATGATCGAACTCGTTGAGATGGACGTTCGCGAACTCCTGAACGAGTACGATTTCGACGGTGAAAACACCCCCGTGATCAAAGGTTCCGCCCTCGGCGCTCTGAACGGAGAGCCCAAATGGGTCGAGAAAATCATGGAGCTCATGGACGCCGTTGACAACTGGATTCCTCTGCCCCCGCGCGACAAAGATAAACCCTTCCTGATGCCTATCGAAGACGTCTTCACCATCACCGGCCGCGGTACCGTTGCTACGGGCCGTATCGAAACCGGCGTTATCAAAGTTGGTGACGAAGTCCAAATCATGGGTCTCGGCGCTGAGATGAAATCGACCGTTACCGGTGTTGAGATGTTCCGTAAACTTCTCGACGAAGGTGAAGCCGGCGACAACGTAGGTCTGCTTCTGCGCGGTATCGACTACAAGACCATCAAACGCGGTATGGTTATCTGCCACCCGGGTTGCGTGAAACCTCACGACCACTTCAAAGCCTCCATCTATGTGCTTAAGAAAGAAGAAGGTGGCCGTCACACCCCGTTCCACACCAAATATCGTCCCCAATTCTACATCCGCACCCTCGACGTGACCGGTGAAATCACCCTTCCCGCAGGTGTTGAGATGGTGATGCCCGGCGACAACGTGGAAATCGAAGTTAAGCTGATTACCCCCGTGGCTTGCAGCGAAGGTCTCCGTTTCGCTATCCGTGAAGGCGGCCGCACCGTAGGTTCGGGTCAAATCACCGCTATCCTCGAAGACTAATACAAGGAAACTCGTGCCAGAGCCGGCAACGGCCAAGCACAGAGCAACCGGAACATACATCAAAGGTGCCGCTGCCTGATGTGCGGCAAGCAACCTGACGGAGCGGCACCTTTTAAACACGGGAATAGTTCAGTTGGTAGAACGACGGTCTCCAAAACCGTAGGTCGTGAGTTCGAGTCTTACTTCCCGTGCTAATTTTTCGAATTATATGAGCAAAAAAACAAAGTTACTTACGGATATTCAGGAGTCCTACAATGAACTTGTTCATAAGGTTTCCTGGCCCAGCAAGAGTGAATTGGCCAACAGCACGGTGATCGTAATGGTTGCTTCCATCATTATGGCGCTCGTGATTTGGCTCGTGGATTTGGGCATCAACCAGATCATGCACCTCATCTACAACGTCGGCGCTTGAGGCTTCGACGTTAAGGGTTAGTGTGCGACACATTCACTCGCAAGTTGCCGGAGAGTGATCTCCGACACGAATAAAGTAAACAAACAAGAACGATTTTCCAACCGATTCCAACCGATGGCTGAACTTACAAAACGCTGGTACGCCCTGCGCACCATTGCGGGAAAAGAGCAGAAGGTGAAAGAGATGATTGAAGCCGCGTGCAAAAACGTCTCCTCCTTCGGGCAGCACATAGAGCGCGTTCTCGTTCCAACCGAGAAAATCTACACCACGCGCAACGGCAAGAAGACTATGAAAGACAAAATCATGGTCTCGGGCTATGTGTGGGTGCTGGCAGCGCTCACCGGTGAGGTTGAGAATTTCCTTCAAAACACCACCAACGTGATCGGATTCCTCCGCGGCCGCTCGGACAACAAGCCCGTAGTGGTTCCCGAGGAAGACATGGCACGTATGCTCGGCAACGCCGAGGAGAAGGAGCAGGAGAGTTTGGACTCTCTGAACGACTTCATTCAAGGCGAGCGCGTGAAGGTGACTTCAGGCGCGTTCAGCGGCTTCATTGGTGAAATCAAGGAAGTTAACCGCGAAAGGCGCGAGTTGACGGTGATTGTTACTGTATTCGGGCGCGAGACGCCGCTTAAGCTGGATAATACGCAAGTGGAGCGTGAAGGATAGTCTCCGCGAGATTGGGGTTACGAACAATTCAGCCAAGACAGAAATCCCTCACGGCTTTTTAACAACTCTCAAATAAACTACAACAATGGCAAAAGAAATTGCTGGACAGATCAAATTGCAGATTAAAGGCGGAGCCGCAAATCCTTCGCCCCCTGTAGGCCCCGCGTTGGGTTCTAAGGGTATCAACATCATGGAATTTTGCAAGCAATTCAATGCCCGCACCCAAGCCAAGGCCGGCAAAGTGCTTCCTGTGGTTATCACTTATTACGCCGACAAGAGTTTCGACTTCATCGTCAAAACCTCTCCGGTGCCCGTTCAGTTGCTCGAGGCCTCCAAGGCCAAGGGCGGTTCGGGTGAGCCCAACCGCAAGAAAGTGGCCAGTGTCACTTGGGACCAGGTAAAAGAGATTGCTGAAGACAAGATGCCTGATTTGAACTGTTTCACGTTAGCCTCGGCAATGCGCATGGTGGCCGGCACAGCAAGAAGTATGGGTATCACTGTAAAGGGCGATTTCCCCGATAACATCTAATCTTCAATTATTATGGGTAAACTGACAAAAAATCAAAAAATAGCCGCACAGAAAATTGAAGCCGGGAAGAGCTACACCCTTGCAGAGGCCGCAGCGTTGCTGAAGGAGATCACCTTCACCAAATTCGATGCTTCGGCCGATATCGACGTGCGTCTCGGTGTTGACCCCCGTAAGGCCAACCAGATGGTTCGCGGCGTTGTCTCGCTGCCTCATGGAACAGGTAAGCAAGTGCGTGTTCTCGTGCTTTGCAACCCTGATGCCGAAGCTGCCGCAAAGGAAGCCGGTGCCGACTACGTTGGTCTTGACGAGTACATCGAGAAGATCAAAGGTGGCTGGACCGACATTGACGTGATCATCACTCAGCCCCAAATCATGGGTAAGATTGGTCCGCTCGGACGCGTGTTAGGCCCCCGCGGCCTGATGCCCAACCCCAAAAGCGGTACCGTTACCCCCGATGTGGCAAAGGCTGTCAAAGAAGTGAAACAAGGTAAGATTGACTTCAAAGTCGATAAAGGCGGTATCGTGCACACATCCATCGGCAAAGTGAGTTTCACCCCCGACCAGATTCGTGAAAACGCCCTCGCGTTCATCCAGACTCTGATTAAACTGAAACCCGCTGCCGCCAAAGGCACGTATATCAAGAGCATCTATCTTTCAAGTACAATGAGTATGGGTATCAAAGTCGACACCAAGTCGATTGAGGCCTAAACCCTAAAAACACGTTACTGCAATGAAGAAAGAAGATAAAGCCTTAACGATCGAGAAGATCAAGCAAACCCTGAGTGAATACAGCGTGGTATATCTCGCCGAGACGACGTCGCTCAACGCTGAGCGCACGACCGACCTGCGACGTGCCGCGTTCAAGGCCGGCATCAAGATGATGGTGGTCAAGAACACCCTGCTCAAGAAAGCGATGGAGCAACTGGATGTGGACTACAGTGGCCTGTACGGCTCGCTGGCAGGAAGCACCACCTTGCTGCTGAGCAACACCGGAAACGCTCCGGCCAAGCTCATCAAAGGTTTCCGTCAGAAGAAAGAAACCATCCCCGCCTTCAAGGCAGCCTATGTTGAGGAAACCGTGTTCGTAGGCGAGCAGAACCTCGAGGCTCTGTGCAACCTCAAGAGCAAGAACGAACTTATCGCCGATGTTGTCGCCCTGCTTCAATCGCCGGCCAAGAACGTTATCAGCGCCCTTCAGTCGGGTGCCGGTAAGCTCCACGGTATTCTCGAAACCCTCTCCAAAAAAGAACAATAAAACAAACAACCCGAAACAAAAACAACTAAAATCATACAACAATGGCAGATTTGAAAGCTTTTGCAGAGCAACTGGTTAACCTGACGGTTAAAGAAGTTAACGAGCTCGCCGAAATCCTGAAAGAAGAATACGGTATTGAACCCGCCGCCGCAGCAGTTGCTGTTGCCGCTGGTCCCGCAGCCGGTGCCGCCGCTGATGGTGGAGAAGAAAAAACCTCCTTCGACGTGGTGCTCAAAGCCGCAGGTGCCAACAAGCTCCAAGTGATCAAGAAGGTCAAAGAACTCACCGGCCTTGGCCTGAAAGAGGCTAAAGACCTCGTTGACAAAGCCCCCGGCACCGTTAAGGAAGGTATGGCTAAAGCCGACGCCGAAGGCCTCAAGAACGAACTCGAATCGCTCGGCGCTGAAGTTGAGCTCAAATAAACGCGCCTGAGACGACTTCAGGTGTATAGGTTAAGAATCCTCACACCCGTGACAGATTCTTAACCTTTTTGTGTCGAATTTCTGAGGGTGAACAGCCTGAGGAAGTATGATAATCAACTAACAAACAATTATTTATCGCTTGATTACTAAACAATTCGACATCGTTGCCACGCCTGATGTGCCACTCACTCATACGCTTGCGTTGCATTCCTCCACCGAGGAGCATGCACCGGCAAGCGTATGAGCGGCGGCATATAGGCTCTCTTCTATACCCAACAAGATTGGCACTTTTTTCGCTAACCCATCCAATAAGAGTTCACAAATATCAGTCTAAATGTCAGCAACCAAGCAACCACGCGTAAAGTTTGCACGGGTAAAGAATCCTTACCCCTATCCCGACTTTCTCGATGTGCAGCTGCAGTCGTTCCGTGACTTCCTGCAGCTTGACACGCCAACGGAGAAACGTAAGAATGAGGGGCTTTTCAAGGTGTTTTCCGAGAACTTTCCCATTCAGGACACGCGCAACAACTTCGAGCTCGAATTTCTCGACTACTACATTGACCCGCCAAGATACTCCATCGATGAGTGTCTCGAGCGTGGGCTCACCTACAGCGTGCCCCTCAAGGCTAAACTCAAACTCTCCTGTACCGACCCCGACCACGAAGACTTCACAACCACCATCGAGAGCGTCTATCTGGGAACAATCCCCTATATGACCGAGAAAGGTACCTTCGTGATCAACGGTGCCGAGCGTGTTGTCGTTTCGCAGCTCCACCGCAGCCCGGGCGTGTTCTTCGGACAAAGTATGCACACCAACGGTACCAAACTCTATTCCGCGCGCATCATACCCTTCCGCGGGTCGTGGATTGAGTTCGCCACCGACATCAACAACGTGATGTACGCCTACATCGACCGTAAGAAAAAACTTACCGTGACCACGCTTTTGCGAGCCATTGGATTGGGTACTACACGCGAAATACTCAATGAGTTCGGACTTTCCGACGACGTGAAGGTGAACAAGACCAACCTCAAGAAAGTGGTTGGACGCAAACTCGCCGCCGCCGTTGTCAAAGTCGTCAACGAGGAGCAGGTGGACGAAACAACCGGTGAAATCAACACCATCGAGCGCTCAGAGTTGATTCTCGACCGCGAGAACATAATCAAGGAGGAAGACCTCGACAAGATTCTCAACTCCGGCGCGACGGTGATCTCGCTGCATAAAGACGAAACCAGTTCGAGCGAGTTCCAGATCATCTTCAACACCATCGCCAAAGACACCACCCACAACGAGCGTGACGCCATCAATCACATCTACAGAGCCTTGCGTAACGCCGATCCACCCGATGACGCAACCGCCCGCGAGGTGATCAACAACCTCTTCTTCAGCGAAAAGCGCTACGACTTGGGTGATGTGGGACGTTTCCGGATCAACAAGAAACTCTCCCTGTCCACGCCCGACACCGTTCGTGTGCTCACGCGTGAAGACATCATAGAAATCATCAAGTACCTTATTGGACTGATTAACAATAACACCGACGTTGACGATATCGACCACCTGAGCAACCGTCGTGTCCGAACCGTCGGCGAGCAACTCTACAACCAGTTCGGTATCGGACTGGCGCGTATGGCACGCACCATCCGCGAGCGCATGAACGTGCGCGACAGCGAGGTGTTCAAACCCACCGACCTTATCAATGCCAAAACCATCTCGTCGGTGATCAACACCTTCTTCGGCACCAACGCCCTGTCGCAATTCATGGACCAGACCAACCCCCTGGCCGAAATCACGCACAAACGCCGTATGTCGGCTCTCGGCCCCGGCGGTCTCTCGCGTGAACGTGCCGGATTTGAGGTGCGCGACGTGCACTACACCCACTACGGCCGCCTCTGCCCGATTGAGACCCCTGAAGGTCCCAACATCGGTCTGATTTCCTCGCTCTGCGTGTACGCGAAAATCAACAACCTCGGATTTATCGAGACGCCTTACCGCACCGTATCCGGCTCGCGTGTTGACCTCGACAACGACAAGATTGTCTACCTCACCGCCGAAGCCGAGGAAGGACGCATCATCGCTCAGGGTAACGCCGAGCTCAACGATGACGGCTCATTCGCTGACACCCGTATCAAGGCCCGCCTCGACGCCGACTTCCCCGTTGTCAGCCCCGACCGCGTGGAACTCATGGACGTCTCGCCGCAACAGATCGCCTCTATCGCCGCCGCGCTTATCCCCTTCCTTGAGCACGACGACGCCAACCGCGCGCTTATGGGCGCGAACATGATGCGTCAGGCAGTGCCCCTGCTCCGGAGCGAGGCTCCCATCGTGGGTACCGGCATTGAAGAGCGTCTCGCTTACGACAGCCGTACGCAAATCATGGCCGAGGGCGACGGTGTGGTGGAATACGTTGACGCCAGCGTAATCCGCATCCGCTACGACCGTACCGAAGACGAGCAATTCGTGAGTTTCGACGAGCCCGTGAAAGAATACCGCCTGCCCAAATTCCGCAAGACCAACCAGAGCACCACCATCGACCTGCGTCCCATCTGCGACCGCGGACAACGCGTCACGCGCGGACAACTGCTCACCGAGGGTTACTCCACCCAAGACGGTGAACTCGCACTCGGACGAAACCTCAAGGTGGCCTATATGCCCTGGAAAGGCTACAACTACGAGGACGCCATCGTGCTCAACGAGCGTATGGTGCGCGAGGATATCCTCACCTCGGTTCACGTCGACGAGTACACCCTCGAAGTTCGTGAGACCAAGCGCGGAATGGAAGAACTTACCGCCGACATCCCCAACGTGAGCGAAGACGCGACCAAGGACCTCGACGAGCGCGGTATCATCCGTGTGGGCGCGCATGTGATTCCCGGCGATATCCTCATCGGAAAAATCACCCCCAAAGGCGAGTCCGACCCCACGCCCGAAGAGAAACTCCTGCGCGCCATCTTCGGCGACAAGGCAGGCGACGTGAAAGACGCCTCGCTCAAAGCGAATCCCTCGCTCAAGGGCGTTATCGTTGGCACACGCTTGTATGCGCGCGCCATGAAGAAACGCGTCAGAGGCGGCGACCCCGCCATCAACCAACTCGACGAGGAATACGCCGAAATGCAGGCCAAACTGCGCGAGCAACTCATCGACAAACTCACCACCATCACCGAAGGCAAGAAATCGCTCGGCGTGAAGGATTATCTGAACACCGACCTCGTGCCCAAGGGACATCCCTTCACCCGATCCACCTTCGAGAACATCGAAGACTACGAGTCGCTCAACCTGAGCAAGTGGACCAACGACACGCGCATCAACAACATGATCCGCGCCATCGTTATGAACTACCTCCACAAGAGCAAAACCTTCGACGCCCAGTTGCGCCGCAAGAAGAGCGACCTCTCCGTGGGTGACGAACTCCCCGCAGGTATCATGCAACTGGCCAAGGTATACGTTGCCAAGAAACGCAAAATCGGCGTGGGCGACAAGATGGCCGGTCGACACGGTAACAAAGGTATCGTCTCGCGCGTGGTGCGTCAGGAAGACATGCCCTTCCTTGCCGACGGAACGCCCGTTGACCTCGTGCTCAACCCCCTCGGCGTGCCCTCGCGTATGAACCTCGGCCAGATTTTCGAAGCCGTGCTCGGTTGGGCCGGATCGGAACTCGGCGTGAAGTTCGCCACACCCATCTTCGACGGAGCCTCGCTCGAAGACCTCAACGAGTGGACCGACAAAGCCGGGCTGCCCCGCGTGGGACGTACCCAACTCTACGACGGAGCCACCGGAGAGCCCTTCGACCAGAAAGCCACCGTTGGGGTAACCTACTTCCTCAAACTCGGCCACATGGTTGAGGACAAGATGCACGCCCGCAGCATTGGCCCGTACTCGCTGATTACCCAGCAACCTCTCGGCGGTAAAGCCCAATTCGGCGGACAGCGTTTCGGTGAGATGGAGGTCTGGGCGCTTGAAGCCTACGGCGCTTCGCACGTGCTCCAGGAGATCCTCACCGTTAAGAGCGACGACGTGGTAGGCCGCAGCAAGACCTACGAAGCCATCGTCAAAGGCGACCCCATGCCCAACCCCGGCATCCCCGAAGCCCTCAACGTGATTCTGCACGAACTCAGAGGCCTCTGCCTGAGCGTCAAACTCGAATAGTAAACCACCATTATCACCACAACATACACTGATATGGCTTTCAGAAAAGACACTAAAATAAAGAGCAACTTCACCCGCATCTCCATCAGCCTCGCCTCACCCGACGAAATCCTGGAGAACTCTTACGGTGAAGTGCTCAAACCCGAAACGATCAACTACCGCACCTACAAGCCTGAGCGTGACGGCTTGTTCTGCGAGCGCATCTTCGGGCCGGTCAAAGACTATGAGTGCCACTGCGGCAAATACAAGCGCATCCGCTACAAAGGCATCGTCTGTGACCACTGTGGCGTGGAAGTGACCGAGAAAAAAGTGCGCCGCGAGCGTTCCGGACACATCCAACTGGTGGTTCCCGTGGCACACATCTGGTACTTCCGGTCGCTGCCCAACAAAATCGGCTACCTCCTCGGAATGCCCACCAAGCAACTCGACCAAGTCATCTACTACGAGCGCTACGTGGTCATCAATCCCGCCGGAATGAAGCGACCCACACCCCCGGGCCAGAAAGAAGACATCTCCAAAGACAAGGCTCAGTTGCTCAGCAAGTACGACCTGCTTGACGAGAGCGAATACCTGCAAATCCTCTCGCAGTTGCCCAAAGAGAACGCCCAACTGCCTGACGACGACCCCGACAAGTTCATCGCCAAAATGGGAGCCGAGGCCATCTACGACCTCCTCGCTGAGATCAACCTCGACAGCCTCGCCAACCAGTTACGCAACGAAGCCTACAACGAGCACTCCCAGCAGCGCAGAACAGAGAAACTCAAACGCCTCCAAGTGGTTGAGTCGTTCCGCTCGAGCAAACACATCAACCGCCCCGAGTGGATGATTCTCAAAGTCCTGCCCGTGATTCCTCCCGAATTGCGACCGCTGATTCCCCTCGATGGCGGACGCTTCGCAACCAGCGACATCAACGACCTCTACCGCCGTGTAATCATCCGCAACAACCGCCTCAAACGGCTCATCGAAATCAAAGCCCCCGAGGTGATTCTGCGTAACGAGAAGCGCATGCTCCAGGAAGCCGTCGACTCCCTGCTCGACAACACACGCAAATCGACTGCGGTCAAGTCGGACGCCAACCGGCCCCTCAAGTCGCTCTCCGACAGCCTGAAAGGTAAGCAAGGCCGATTCCGTCAGAACCTGCTCGGTAAACGTGTTGACTACTCCGCGCGTTCGGTTATCGTTGTCGGACCGGAACTCAATATGGGCGAATGCGGTATTCCCAAAGACATGGCCGCCGAACTCTACAAGCCCTTCATTATCCGCAAACTCATCGAGCGCGGCATTGTGAAAACCGTGAAGAGCGCCAAGAAAATCGTCGACCGGAAGGAACCCGTCGTTTGGGACATCCTTGAGAACGTGATGAAAGGACACCCCGTGCTGCTCAACCGCGCCCCGACACTGCACCGCCTCGGTATCCAGGCCTTCCAGCCCAAACTGATTGAGGGAAAGGCCATTCAACTGCACCCGCTGGCATGTACCGCGTTCAACGCCGACTTCGACGGCGACCAGATGGCTGTCCACCTCCCGCTGGGCAACGAGGCCATCGTTGAGGCGCAACTGCTCATGCTTGAGCCGCATAACATCCTCAACCCCGCCCACGGTGAGCCTATCGCCGTGCCGTCGCAGGATATGGTACTCGGACTCTACTACATCACCAAACTCCGCAAAGGCGACAAGGGTGAGGGTCTTAAATTCTACGGACCCGAAGAGGCCATGGTGGCCTATAACGAGGGACGCGTGGCCATGCACGCAATCATCAGTGTGCGCACCGAAGTTGCCGATGAAAACGGAAACCTCGTAACCCAAATCGTGGAAGAAACCTCCGTGGGCCGCATCATGTTCAACAACTGCGTGCCGGCCGAGATGGGTTATTTCAACGAACTGATTTCCAAGAAGTCGCTCCGAAACATCATCACCAAAGTGATCCGTCGCTGCGGTGTGCCGCGCTCGGCCAAGTTCCTTGATGACGTGAAGAACATGGGTTACTATATGGCCTTCAAGGGCGGATTGTCGTTCAACCTCGACGACGTGCTCGTGCCCGCCGAGAAAGAAAAATTCATCGAAGAAGGCAACGCCGCCGTTGAACAAGTGAGCGGAAGCTACTCCATGGGCTTCATCACCAACAACGAGCGCTACAACCAGGTAATCGACATCTGGACCGACATCAACGACCGCCTCACCAAGGTGCTCATGCAAGAGATGAAGGAAGACAAGCAGGGATTCAACTCCGTATATATGATGCTCGATTCCGGCGCCCGTGGCTCGCAACAGCAGATCCGCCAGCTCTCCGGTATGCGTGGTCTGATGGCCAAGCCGCAGAAGTCGGGTGTCGAAGGCGGACACCAAATCATCGAGAACCCCATCCTTGCCAACTTCAAGGAAGGCCTCTCCGTGCTGGAATACTTCATCTCCACCCACGGTGCCCGTAAAGGTTTGGCCGATACCGCTCTGAAAACCGCTGACGCAGGTTACCTCACCCGCCGCCTCGTTGACGTGGCGCACGACGTGATCATCACCGAGGAAGACTGCGGAACCCTTCGCGGCCTCGTTTGCCGCGAAGTGCGCAGCAACGACAAGGTGGTTGCCTCGCTCAGTTCCCGCATTGTCGGACGCGTGTCGGTGCACGACATCATCGACCCCACCACCAACGAGGTCATCGTCGCCTCGGGCGAGGAAATCTCCGATGCCGCCGCCGAGCGCATCGAGCAGTCGCCCATCGAATCGGTGGAAATCCGTTCCGTGCTCACCTGCGAGGCCAAACACGGTGTCTGCGCCAAATGCTATGGCCGAAACCTCGCTACGCACCGCATGGTGCAGAAGGGCGAAGCCGTCGGCGTGATTGCCGCCCAATCCATCGGCGAGCCCGGTACACAGCTCACACTACGTACGTTCCACGTTGGTGGTGTGGCAAGCAACACCGCCGCCGAGAACAAACTCGTCAGCAAATACGATGGCCGGATCGAGTTCGAGGAACTCCGCGTGGTCACCGACGCCAATGGTGTGGACGTGGTTGTAGGACGTATGTGCGAAATGCAGATTGTTGACCCCAACACCAAGATGATCTACACCACCGCGCCCATCTCCTACGGCTCCAAACTCTTCTTCCATCACGGCGACACGGTCAAGGCCGGCGACGTGATCTGCGAATGGGACCCCTTCAACGCCGTTATCGTCAGCGAAGTGGGCGGTGTGCTCAAATTCAACAACCTTGAGGAAGGCGTAACCTACCGCAAGGAAACCGACGAGACCACCGGCACGGTTGAACTGTCGATCATCGAGACGAAAGACCACGCCCGTATCCCCGAAGCGCAACTCTTCGACGAAGCCGGTGAACTGATCAAGACCTACTCCCTGCCCGTTGGAGCACACCTGATGAAAGAAGAAAGCGCCGAACTCACCCCGGGTGAAGTCTTCGTCAAGATTCCGCGCACGTCGTCAGGCGGCGCCGGTGACATCACGGGCGGTCTGCCGCGCGTGACCGAACTCTTCGAGGCCCGCAACCCGTCGAACCCCGCCATCGTGAGCGAAATCGACGGTGAGGTAACCTTCGGACGTATCAAGCGCGGTAACCG
>CACYCT010000032.1 GCA_902772965.1 uncultured Bacteroidales bacterium
AAGGAGATGATACCGTTGTCGAGTCCGGCCCAGACGATTCCGTTTTTGTCGGTTACCATGGCGTAGACGTTGTCCCACGTGACGGACTTCTCGTCCTGATCCATAAAGTTGCCGTAGTTGGCTGTGAGCACGTTTCCGAGTGAGCCGTTGGGCTGCCAGAAGGCGAATTCCTTGCGGTAGTTGCCGCAGTTGAACACCATGGCGTCGTTTCGTCCGATGGCCATGGTTGAGCCGTTGAACGAGCCTTGTTTGGTTCCGGGCACGGAGGGTGTGATCCAGTCGGTTTTTGCCACGGAGGATGCCTCGTATTTTGCCCGCGGGAGCACCATCACGTTTTTCGCCGCGGCCTGCGAGGCTGTGCTTCCGGAATAAACCACCCAGAGGTTGCCTTGCGAGTCGAACCGGGGGCAGCCGCGGTAGTTCACCATCGGGCTGTTGGCGGAGTTGTAGATGATGGCGATCTTGTCATTGGTGACTTTTACGATTCCGCCTTTACGGCTGCTGAAGACGTAGGTGTGGGGGTCGAAGGGGTCGGGCACGATTTCCCAGTTGCTCGACTCTCCTTTGTCGGGGATGCCTTCGGGGGTGACGTCGGTCCAGCGGTTGCCGTCGTAGGAGTAGATTTGCGAGTGCGCGCCGTTACCGGCTTTGGTGAGCAGGGTGGTGTAACTGGTGGAGCAGAACAGGAGGCGGTCTTCGCCTGTGAGGTAGGCCATCCAGTAGGGCTGGTCTTTGATTCCGATGCCGTCGGGACGGTAGTAGTTGGTGTCGTCGCCGTATTTGTGCAGTCCGTTTTCACCGAGGGTCCAAATGGTTCCGTCACCTGAGGGGTTGGAGGTGAAGAGTTCGTGTCCGGCGTATGCCCGGGTGGCTGCGGTGGCTTCGGCGTCGATTGTGTAGCAGGAGTCGTTGGCGAGGCAGCTGGCGAGATAGCCGTTTTTGGTGGGCTGGAGCGCGGATATTTTTTTGTTCACGAGGGGTGTGAAGCTCACAAATCCGCTGTTGCCGATTTTGGCTAATGACAAACTTGAGTTGGTGCAGATAAGGAATTGGTTTTCGTTTATGGGTTGTATGCTGCTCACGGCTGTGAGTGTGCTGCTGTTCTGGATGTAGTTGCCGATTGTCTCGTTCATCGCCGACTTTTTCGCGGTGTATAAGCGGATGTTGTTGCTCGCGTCGGTGTGGGCGATGACCCGCCATTGTCCCACCTCGAAAGCGGCTTTGATGTCGGTGTCGAAAATGCGCGATTCGGCGACAACCATTTTGTTGTCGTCATAGGTCACGAAGCCGAACTCTGTTGCCACGAGCATGAGGTTGTCGGAAAAACTGACGAAGTTGATGCCTTTGTTTCCGGTGATGATCGCGTCTTTGATTTCGGGCAGGTTGGTGACGTTTCCGTTCGCGTCGATGATGTCGATGTTGGAGTTGAGGTAAGTCACCACGAGGTATCGCTTGGCGTAGTTGTAATAGATGCCTGTGATGGAGGCGTCGTTGAGAATGGTACGCTTGGTGAGCGCCTCGTTTTCGTCGGTGGCCTTATCGAACCGGAAGAGGTAATCCCCGACAAGGTAGTAGATTTGGTCGCCGGTGTCGATTACGTTGTTGAATTGAGAGGCGATGTAGTAGGGATGGACTCGCCAGTCGCCCACGCCGTATTGCGCCTGTGCGAGCACGGGCAACAGCAGGGCCATCATGAGGAATATTCTTTTCAGCATGGAAGCGTAGGTTTTGATTTCGGTATGGTTTTGCCTATATATAACGTGAAAGTGCGGGTTAAATTGCCCGTGTCGGTGAATTTGGTGATATTTCAGGTATCGGCTTGCTCATGCGCGAGTTGCAGGAGTTGGCCGATGATATTCCGGTCGTTGGCCAGCCGGGGCACTTTCCGTTGCCCGCCGAGGCGTCCGGTGGCGGCGAGTTGGCTCAGGAACACTTCGGGGGCAACAGCGATGACTTCAGGCGGGTCGAGGAAGATGTTGCCGGCGCGTTTGGCCTGGTAGTCGCTGTTGGCGCGTTGAAGTTCCTGGTCAAGCAGTTCGGCGAAGCGGTCAAGGCTGTCGGGCTGCCGGTTGAAGGCGACAATCCACTGGTGGCGGCCGCGTCGGTCATCGGTGGCGTACAGGGGCGCGGCGTGATAGTTGGCCACGGTGGCTCCGGTGGCCCGGGCGGCTTCGGTGATGGCGGTGTCGGCGTTGTGCTCCATGAGTTCCTCGCCAAAGGCGTTGATGAAACTGCGGGTCCGGCCGGCTATCCGGATCTTCACGGGTCGGGTCTGCTCCACGGTGACCGTGTCGCCGATTCGGTAGCGCCACAGTCCGTTGCAGGCGGTGATAACGAGTTCGTAGGTCTGTCCGGCCGACACCTCCCACGCCGGCAACACATCAGGCGTGTCGGCATCGGTTTGGCCGATTGGAATAAACTCGTAGAACACCCCCACGTCGAGCAGCAGCAACATTGCCTCTGTCTCCCAACTGCTCTGCACGGCGAAGAAACCCTCGGAGGCGTTGTAGTTGTTGATGTAGCGCATTCGCTCAGGGTCGCAAATCCGCTCATACTGCGTGCGGTAGGGTGCGAATGCGATGCCACCGTGGAAAAACACCTCAAGATTGGGCCACACCTCATGAATCGATCGTGCCCCGCGCAGCGCGAGAACGCGTTGCAGCACGGTTAACATCCACGACGGCACCCCGCTGAGCGAAGTCACGTTGGCCCTTGCGCAAGCCTCGACCAGCAGGGGAAGTTTCTCCTCCCAGTCGGGCATGAGCGCGATGTGCTTGTCGGGCACGCGCATCAGGTTCACCAGCGGATTCACGCGCTCAATCAGGTGCGCGCTCAGGTCACCCACACTCACGCCGCCCGGCGCTTGCAACTCGGTGGCGAACGAGCCTCCCAGAATCAGCCCTTTGCCGGAAAACAGCCGGCTGTCGGGATTCAGGTTCAAGTAGTGGCATACGGCATCGGTGGCGCCACGGTAGTGGTTGCGCCGCAGCGAGGTTTCGGTTACGGGAATATACTTGCTCCGCCCGTCGGAAGTTCCGCTCGACTGCGCGAAACGCCGCGTCACACCCGGCCAGAGCACGTCCGACTTGCCGCCAACCATCTTCATCACCTCGGCGCGCAGGTCTTCATAGCGATGCAGCGGCACACGGCGGGCAAACTCCTCGTAGGTGCGGATGGTGGAGAAGTCGTACCGCCGGCCGAACTCGGTGAGCGCGGCGGTCTCAATCAGGTCGACAAGTTCGCCCTGCTGCACTGCGGCGGCATGGTCGATGTAACGCGCGTGCTGACGCAAACGCGAGACGAAGTGGCTTCTGACAAACGGCGTGAAATTGAACGACATAGGCGGTTAGTGGATATTTCGTGCGTTAAGCGCGGCCTGATAGCGGCGCGCGTTGGCCTGATGGGCCGCGTAGTCGACGGCGAAGTTGTGACGCCCCGAGAAATCCTCCTTGGCGCACATATAGATGTAGTCGTGCTTGGGCGCGTTCAGCACAGCGTCGAGCGTAGCCTTCTCGGGCAAACGGATCGGCCCGGGCGGCAAACCGCGGTTGATGTATGTATTGTAAGGCGAGACGGTGCGCGTCATCGGAATCGTCAACCGCCGGATTGAGAAGTCACCGATGGCGAACTTCACCGTCGGGTCAGCCTGCAAAGGCATTCCGGTCGCAATCCGGTTCATGTACAGCCGCGCCACCATCGGACGCTCATCAGCCTTGGCCGTTTCCTCCTCAACGATAGAGGCTATCACCTCCACCTGCTCCGGCGTGAGCCCCTCGGCGCGCGCCTTGGCAAGACGCTCATCGGTCCAGAACCGGTCGTGGAAACCTTTCATCTTTTCAAGGAACTGCTCCGGTGTGATGTCCCAGTAGAACTCGTAACTGTCGGGCTGGAAAAGCCCCACCACGTTGTCGGGCGTACGCCCCACGGCAGCGCATGCCGCCGAATCGGAGAGCAACTTGAGCATCGCGTCCCTGCCGGCCATGAACTTCGCTCCCCACCGCGTGGCGAACTCATCACGCGTACGCACATTATTAAAGGTGAATTTGATTCCGCTCGGCGCGCCGCTCCGCAGCAGCCGCACCACCCTGAGCGGCGAATCACCCTTTTTGATTTCGAACGCGCCTTGCCGGCCGCTGAGGTCACTGCCGGTGATTTGCAGCAGCCGCCCCACCCGGCGCGCGAAAGTCACGTCCAGGCTGCGTTCCAAAGAGTCGGTCACAACAGAGGTTGACGACCCGCGCCGAATTTTCAGCATCGCACTGTCGGGCGCGCCGGTCATCGCGTACGGCCACAACCATGCGCCCACTCCGATAGCGGCAACCATCAGCGCGATCGCGCCCACACGGAGCCATTTATTGGGTTTTCTTTTATTCATACTCACATTTTTACAACCCACAAAGTTACACATTTCCCCGTAGATTCTGAGCGCAAACAGAAAAAAAGCGGAGAAAAATCAAAAAAAATCGGAAAACCTTTGGTCAGTTCAGAAAAAAGGCCTACCTTTGCAGTCGCTTAGCAAATCAGCGCTACGCTTCCGGAGAGGTGGGTGAGTGGCTGAAACCAGCAGTTTGCTAAACTGCCGTAGGGGTAACTCTACCGCAAGTTCGAATCTTGTC
>CACYCT010000033.1 GCA_902772965.1 uncultured Bacteroidales bacterium
CCCAAGCGCAAATGCAACGTCAACGGGCAACACCTCACTCCAGAAATGGAAATCATCGTCACCACCCGCCAATCCACCTCCAATCCGTTCTACAACGGAGCGGTCGAAGTCCGCGAACAGTACATGCGTATGTTCAATGTTGACCTTAAAAAAGCCGGATATGGCGTCGCCCACTTCAACTACGTAGCACTCGACTGAAAACCCACAACCGTAAACAATCCGACTCACCCCCGAAAACACGCAACTTTCGGGGGTGATATTTCACTGTTTTCGCGAATTTATGTACCTTTGCCTGGCAATTAACAAAAACCGCAAATACTATGGATTTCAACTGGGCTGAAAAAATGGACTGCGCCGTGACGGTGTGCGACACCGAGGGCACAGTGATTTACATGAACGAACGATCGCGAGCCACGTTCAACAAGGATGGTCAATCGATGGTCGGACGCAGTATGATTCCGTGCCACAACGAGCGCTCACAGGCCATCATCCGGCAAATGCTGACCGAAGGCACAACCAACTGCTACACCATCGACAAGAACGGCGTCCGTAAACTTATCTATCAAACGCCGTGGCGACACGAAGACGGCTCCATCGGCGGACTGGTGGAGATATCCATCGTCTTGCCCGAGCAGATGCCGAACTACGTGAGATGACATAACAATCGGCCGCGCGGAACAATTCCGGCGGCCGTTGTTATAGTGTTATGCGCTATGTGGAAGTTATCTGCGCTTACGCGACTTGGACTTCTTTTTTCCGGCAGAGGCTTTCTTGGTGGATGTTTTCACCTGCTCAAGCCCGAGCTGGATGTTCTTTATCAGCGCCTCGGATGTGTAGGTCGCGCCGGTGGCGATGTCGGCTTTCAGCGCGCGGGCCTCGGCAACGGTCTTCCCCTCATATTGAGGAAACACCTTCGCTGTGGCACGTTTGAGGTATTGCGGCGTTTCCTGATTCGGAAGAGCCTCAATTCGCTCAATTCGGCCGTTTACAATGTGGATGTTCAGCGGCGTGGGGCCATTATAGCCGATCACCTTTTTCGCGATTTCGCCCGTATAGACCACATTGTCTTTCGTTTTACCCGACTTGCTCTGCGCAAATGCAGACTGATTCGCTGACATACAGAACATTAGCAACGCAGCCAACGAGATTTGAATGAATTTCATAGGAGTATGAAGTGATTAATTATGTTGCAAAAGTACGACTTTTTGATTGAACTCGAGGCGGGAAGTTTAATTTTAAAAACAAAAAAAGTATTAAAACCTTTTAGCAATCGGCCGAAAGGACGTATATTTGTGGGATTGAAAAGTATGAAAACAATGGAACCGGATTTGCAATCTTGCATTCAAATACTTGAACGAGGCGGACTTATCCTCTACCCTACCGACACAATTTGGGGTATCGGTTGTGACGCGACCAACGCCGAGGCGGTTGCGCGCGTGTATTCGCTCAAGCGTCGCGCCGACAGCAAGGCGATGATTGTCCTGCTCGACAGTGACGACCGGCTCGACCATTACGTGGTTGATGTGCCGCCGATTGCCCGCGATCTTCTGGCTGTGGCCGTCAAACCGTTGACAATCGTGTTCGAGGGGGCATACAATGTCGCCAACCAACTGCTCGGAGAAAACGACAGTTTGGGAATCCGGGTTTCACACGAGGTTTTCTCGCAGCAACTCTGCGCCCGCTTTGGCAAGCCTATTGTCTCAACCAGCGCGAACCTTAGCGGAGAGCCATCTCCGGCAACTTTCGCCGACATCTCACCTGAAATCCTTAATGGAGTCGACTATGTGGTGAATTATCGCCGCGACGACACCTCCCCCCATCAGGCTTCAAACATTATCTTGCTCCGTAGCGATGGAACGTTTAAACTCATCAGGTAATGATTAGCGAACGAATACAACGAATTAAATATCTGGCCGGCGATTTCGTATCCTCGAGCGTGGCATGGTTTTGCTTTAATTGTATTCGATATAACGCCACATCGGTTGTCCGGGGAGAGTACGGCTCGCTGCTGGGCTTCCTCAGTTCTCCGATGGTTCTGCTCGGGCAGGTGGTGTTCCCGCTGGTGATGATGGTGATGTACTATCTGTCAGGCTATTACAACGACGTATTCCACAAGTCGCGTCTTCAAGAGGTGTTCACCACATTTTGGAGTTGCCTGCTCAACGCCTTGCTGATCTTCTTCGCGGCCCTAATCAATGACACGCCCAAGGGACGGACTGTGAATTACGAGTTGATATTGATTCTTGTGGCGGTCTTGTTCGTGTTTGTCTACGCCGTCAGATGCGCGATAACCAACCACACCTCCCACATGATCAAAACCCGCCAGTGGAGTTTCAGAACCCTTGTGGTCGGCCGTGGGTCGGCCGCGGTGGCGTTCGTCAACAAACTCAACAATATGACCCGCTCGGCAGGTTACAATATTATCGGCTACGTGAGCATTCCCGGCGAGAACGACGTGAAGGACGTTCCCCTTCCGTGCTACTCACTTGACGATATCGCGCAGGTATGCCGCGAGCATGACGTAGAGGAACTCATCGTTGTTCCCACCCGGCAGAACCCTGACTCCGTGCTCGCTACGGTGAACCACCTCTTCTCGCTCAACTTGCCGATTAAAGTAACCCCCGACCGATTCAACGTCTTGCTTTCCCAAGTCCGCATCAGCGATATGTACGGGCAACCTTTGGTCGACATCTCGGGAAGCAGTATGAGCGAGAGTGAGAAAAACCTCAAGCGAGTGATTGACGTGATTGTGTCTGCCGTGATGCTCGTGCTGCTTTCACCATTATTTCTTTGTGTAGCCATCGCGATTAAATTGGACTCCGAAGGCGACGTGTTTTTCCGGCAGGAGCGGATCGGCTACCATAACGTGCCCTTCCAAATCATCAAATTCCGGACCATGGTTAAAGATGCCGAGCGGAACAACAGTCCGCAACTCACATCTGACAACGACCCGCGCGTTACCCGTGTGGGTGCGTTCCTGCGAAAGTATCGCATAGACGAGTTCCCCCAGTTTTGGAACGTTATTAAAGGCGACATGTCGATTGTCGGCCCTCGCCCGGAACGCCAATATTTCATCAACCAGATCATTGAGCGCGTCCCTTCGTACGCGCTGCTTCACCAAGTGAGACCGGGAATCACCTCTATGGGAATGGTAAAGTACGGTTACGCCCAGAACGTCGACCAAATGGTGGAGCGTCTCAGTTACGACCTGCTTTATCTTGAGAATATGACCTTGCTCAATGACTTCAAGATTATGGTCTATACCATTAAGACAGTCATCACCGGTCAAGGAATGTAAATCAGTTCGGTACAATGTCTCTGTACATGAAAGTCAAACACCTCTCCGCTTCACCCCGCAAATGGTTGGGCATTTCGTGGCTTGAACAAAACCAGCGCAGCGCGGTGGCTTTGCTGGCTGTCGTGGTGGGCATAATAGTTGGATTGGCGGCGGTGTTGCTCAAATGGCTCATCGAGTTTATTCACATTTTGGTCGACAGCACCACCGCAGTCTCAACCGGTAACTGGCAATACCTGCTGATGCCCGCATTGGGTATTTTGTTGACCGCATTATACCTTCGTTTCTTTGTTCGCTCCGACATCTCCCATGGCGTCACACGCGTGCTCTACGCCTTCTCGCGCAAGAAAAGCCGCATCCCGCTCCGCCATACTTACAGTTCACTCATCGCTTCCTCACTCACCATCGGCTTCGGCGGTTCTGTCGGTGCCGAAGGGCCTATCGCTTTCACCGGTGCGGCAATCGGCTCCAACCTCGGAAGAGCCTTCCGACTTGAGCCTCAAATGCTTATGCTTTTGGTCGGGTGCGGAGCGGCGGCTGGCATCGCCGGCATTTTCAAAGCCCCTATCGCAGGCGTGCTTTTTGTCGTGGAGGTGCTTATGCTCGACCTCACCGCAGGAAGAAGCATGCCGCTGATTCTCGCTTCCGTATGCGGAGCAACAGTGTCGTACGTCTTCACGGGTAATCAAGCCGAGTTCATGTTCACTCAATCGGTTCCCTTTACCATCAGACACCTTCCGGTGGTGGCCCTGTTGGGTGTATTGTGCGGACTGATGTCGCTCTATTTCATATTCGTAATCGACAGAATGGAAGTTCATTTCAAGCGAATCCGGCCACAAGCGCGGTTTCTGCTCGGCGCCGCGTTGCTCAGCCTGCTTATCTTCCTGTTTCCCCCTCTGTACGGTGAAGGATACAACGCCATCACTACCCTGATCGGCAACAATCCTGCCGATATCGTTGAGCACAGTTACTTCTACTCGCTCATCAACAGCGAAACCGGAATCATTCTGTTTGTATTGCTGCTGGCCGTTTTCAAAGCCGTCGCAACCTCGGCAACAAACGGAGCCGGTGGCGTAGGAGGAACTTTCGCGCCATCGCTCTTCGTCGGTTGCATGACCGGATTCTGCTTCGCCTCTGTGATGAGCCACACCGCGATATATTTCGGAGCCCCACCGCTCTCAACCGGAAATTTCGCTCTACTCGGTATGGCCGGAGTAATGGCAGGCGTGATGCACGCCCCGCTGATGGCCATCTTCCTCGCCGCCGAAATGACTGGCGGATACCAACTCTTCCTGCCCCTGCTCCTCGTCTCAGCCATCGCATACGGAACATCACGCGTGTTCACTCCGTACGGAATCTACGCCCGACGGCTCGCCCGGCAAGGCGAACTGCTTTCACACCACAAAGACCAATCAGTGCTCACACTGCTTCGTGTCGAAGACCTCATCGAAACCGACTTCAACACCGTTACAGCCGATATGAGCCTGAAAGAAATGGTCAACGTAATCGCGCACTGCCACCGGAACCTCTTCCCGGTCGTTGACAGTCAGCAACACCTCGTGGGAATTGTACGGCTCGACGACATCAGGGACATCATCTTCCGAACCGACCTCTACCACAAACTCACCGTCGAACGATTCATGACCGAAGTGACCGACGTTGTCCAACCCGACACCGCAATGGAACACGTTATGAGAATCTTCGACCGAACCGGAACCTGGAACCTGCCCGTGGTGGACTACCGCAACAAATACCTCGGATTCATCTCCAAGTCAAAAATATTCACCGACTACCGACAAGTGCTCCAACACTATTCCGACGACTGACCTATGACAAGACAAGAGTTGAAAATCGTATTTTTCGGCACACCCGAATTCGCCACAACCACTTTGCGGACTCTCGTGGAAAACGGATACAATGTGGCCGCTGTGGTGACCATGCCCGACAAAAACGCCGGACGCGGACGTCACCTCGCTTTCAGTCACGTCAAGCAATACGCGCTCGAACAGAATCTGCCATTACTGCAACCGGAAAACCTCAAGGATCCCGACTTCCTGCAATCCCTGCGCGAAATCGGCGCCGACCTGTTCATCGTAATCGCTTTCCGAATGTTACCCGAAGCCGTGTGGGCAATGCCACCGCTCGGCACATTCAACCTGCACGCCTCGCTGTTGCCCAAATACCGCGGCGCCGCGCCCATTAATTGGGCTGTAATCAACGGCGAACAGACCACCGGAGTGACAACATTCTTTCTCCAACACGAAATCGACACCGGTGACATCATTGAGCAACGCGCCATCAACATCGACCCCGACGAAAACGTGGGTTCGGTACACGACCGCCTTATGAACCTCGGCGCGGAAATGGTTCTCTCCACCGTTGACCACATCATTGACGGAAACATCACCACCATCCCGCAATCACAACTCATCAACGCAGGGCAACACGCCACGCCCGCTCCGAAAATATTCCGCGAAACATGCCGGATAAACTGGACCGAACAAAACGCCCGACAGGTGCATAACCACATCCGCGGTCTCAGCCCCTATCCCGCCGCATGGTCAACACTAACCGACCAAGACGGAAACCGGTGGGAACTCAAAATCTACGAGACACATCTCGCCGAGTCCATGCCAAACCTTCCCGCTGGACAAGTCGCAATCGTTGACCGGCGATTGCTCGTGGCCTGCAGCGAGGGAACACTCGAAATCACATCAGTCCAAACCGCCGGAAAACGACGTATGAGTGCCGACGAATTCCTACGGGGACTTAGATACACCGGGAACCTCTCTTTTGTTTAATCCATTCAATCTCAACCATATGACACGCCACTTGATTTTCTTGATACTAACCACTTTCTGCCTGATTGTGTTCAACTCCTGCGGAAACGACGAACCCATCGTGCGACAGCAGTATGAAGCCGTCGACCTCGGTCTTAGCGTCAAATGGGCCAACATGAACCTCGGAGCAACTGCACCGCAAAACTACGGACGACTTATCGGTTGGGCAGACTCCTCCGGTGTTCACACAACATTCGACGGAATCTTCCTCTCCTACCAATACATCAACAGCGTTCTTCACACAAACTGTACCTGGAACAGCCCATACTACGGTGGCAACACCCCGCTGAGCAACATCGCCGGAACAGACTACGACCCAGCAAGATACATCTGGAACACCAATTGGCGCATCCCGACACGAGAACAGTGGCAAGAACTCATCGACCGCTGCTCATGGAAACTCGAAACCATCGAAGGCAACCAAGTGCTCCGGGCAACCGGACCCAACGGAAACAGTATCATCCTCCCACTTTCGGGAATAAACACCACCGGCGCCGAAGGCACCCACGAATACCGCGACCTGATGGCTTTCTACTGGAGCGCAAACCTCCTGCCGGCCTCACAACAAGCAGACTATCACATAAACGCAACCCGTCCGGTTGCCGCATGGGCCATGCAATTCAACTCCAATGCAGACACACGCCCCGCAATGCAACCTCAAATACGCTGCTACCGACTACCCGTCAGAGCCGTACAAAACAATCCCTGACACCTTAAAAAAAACTAAATACGGAAAAATAATTTGCCTCTGCCAATGATTTGAAGTAACTTTGTATGTTCACACGATGAGACAACACAGTAAACCATCGGAGAACAACACCTAACTGAATAACAATCAACTGAATGAAATTCGCCACATTCATAGCAACACTCGCCATAATCGCGATTCTTTTTGCCGGTTGCAAAGGCTCGCCCACAAATACCAGCACAAAAGGTATAGCCAAAATCGCTTGTGACGAGAGTTTCCGCAACATCCTCGACCAGGAGATTCAAATCTTTGAGTACAGTTACCCCGACGCGAGTATCATGCCATTCTATATGGACGAGGCATCAGCACTCGACTCGCTGCTGCACAAACGTTACGACTTGATTATCACAACGCGTGACCTAACCGAGCAGCAACGCGAAATCCTCAAAGGCCAGAAGCGTGCATTCCGCTCCCGAAAAATCGCCGTCGACGCCGTGGCCGTAATCGTGAATAACGCCAACGACATAGAAGAACTCTCAGTCGATGACCTCCAAGACATTTTCTCCGGAAAATCACGCCGATGGGGTGATGTCTTCCCAACAAACCTTAAACGCGACAGCATTAAAATCGTGTTCGACCAATCCGGCTCAGGAATCGTTCACTACATCAAAGAAAAATTCACCGGCGGACGAGACTTCGGAAACACCATCAGCGTGTACGCCCAAAACTCATCGGAAGACGTCTTCAAAGCAGTGATGAACAACAAGAACGCCATCGGATTCGTAGGCGTTAGCTGGATTACAGCCGACATGAAAGCCTCCGAGTTGACCATCGAGCAGCGTATCGACGACCTGAAGAACAAAAACGAAGTGAGCGTAATCGACTTCACCGACCGAATAAAGGTACTACCCATCCGCGCCACAGACCAGATCACCGCTCGAAAACCCTACCAAGCATACATCAACACAGGCGAGTACCCACTCTTCCGAACCATCTGGGCCATCGACGCCAGTGCCGGAGGAACGCTCGACCACGGATTCTACTCCTTCCTGACGGGAGCCATCGGACAAAAGATTATCCTTCAAACCGGTATCCTCCCCGCCGCGGAACCCGTCAGATACGTCGAAACGGTAAGACAATAAAAAATCGACACAAATTCAAGCACAAAATTAAACTTTGCACCACCGCACACGTCTTACAACCAACAAAACGGCACAGTAATTGCCGGTTTGGCAAGTAAACGGAAATAATACTAACCACATAAACTCAACACTACAATGAAAACTAAACTCTTCATCGCAGGCCTGCTGATTGCAGCAGCTTCCATCAGTGGCTGGGCACAAGGCTACAAAGATGGAATTGAGTACTACAAGGTTGAACAACTCGACAACGCCAAAGAACTGCTCGAGCGCAACCTCAACGCCTCCGGAACAAACAAAAGCGAGGCATACTACTACCTCGGACAAATCGCCCTGCAGCAAGGCAACACCTCCGAAGCGCAGTCCTACTTCGACAAAGGCGTGGCAGCCGACGCCGGCAACCCCTACAACTACGTCGGACAAGCAGCCGTCGCCCTCAAAAAAGGAAGCAACGCGAAAGCACTCATCGAACAAGCGCGTAAACTCAACAAGAAAGACCCCAAACTCGAAATAGAAATCGCCCGCGCATACTATAACGCCAACCCGACCTCCTACGCCAAGGATATCGAAAAATGCGTCAAAAACGCACGTAAATGGAACCCCACTGACCCCGACAGCTACATCTTCGAAGCCGACACCTACGCCGACAAGAAAGAATGGGGAACAGCCGCGGGTAACTACGAACTCGCATTCAGCAACGACCCCAACAACATCGAGGCTTACGTCAAATACGCCAACACCTACTTCAACGTCAACCCCGCCATGGCCATCGAACGCCTCGAGGAACTCAACGCGAAACGCCCCGGCTCAGCACTCGTGCAACGCCAACTCGCCGAGAAATACTACTCCGACAACCAGGGAGCAAAAGCCGCCGCACAATATGGCGAATACATCAAGAACCCCAACCACTTCGCTCAAGATGAGGTGCGCTACGTGCAACTGCTCTTCTTCGGCGAGAAATACAAGGAAAGTTACGACCTCGCGACAAGCCTGATCGGCAAACTCTCGCCCACCGACTCCAAAGTGTTCTACATGCGCCGTATGCAACTGTACAACCTTGTTCAACTCGAAGACTGGGACGATGCCGTCGAAGCCGGTGACGCATTCTTCAAAATGGCAAAACCCGCCGACGCCGAATACGAAGTCCGCGACTACACCGACTTCGGAAAAGCCCTCCAGGAAGACGAAAAACCCGAACGCGCCATCGAAGCCTACAACAAGGCCATCGAACTCAACCCCAAGAACACCGACCTGATCCGAAACATGGGTGACTCTTACGCCGGAGCGCAAGACTACGCAAAGGCCGCAAGTTACTACCAACGACTCGTCGACACACAACAAAACACCTCAAACGATATCTTCATCCTCTCACGCTACTACTACTACCTCGCGTCCGACACACAGGACCCCACCGTGAAGGCCGACGCTATCGTGAAGAGCCAACAGTACATCGACCAAGTCGACGCCCTCGTTCCCGGAAACGTGCAAATCGTCAATCAGAAAGCCAACCTCGCCAAACTCATCGAAGGCGAGAAAATCACAGGCAAGGCTATCCCCGCCTACAAAGAACTTCTCAGCATCCTCGATACGAAAGAAGACAAGTCGGACTACAGCCGCTACTACAAGTACGCCTACAACTACCTCGCCAACTACGAGTTCACCCTCGGCGACAAATCACTCGCCAAGGAATACTACAAGAAATGGCTTGAGCACGACCCCGAAAACGAGGCACTTCGCCAGTATGTTGAACAAATGAAATAACCTCCCCTTTGGATTTAGAGAGCGGCCGGCTGCGATTTTATCGCAGCCGGCTGTGTTTATAGTCAAACTATAGTCAAACCTGAACCACCAATCCATCATAGGCAAGCGCCACATTCTCCGGCAATGCGGCCGACACGCGAGAGTGGAGCCCGATGTCGTGACCCATATGAATCAGAAATGCGCGCCCAGGGCGGATGCGCTCTATCAGCGCCAACGCCTGCTCAAGATTCAAATGTGACACATGATCTTGAACACGTAGTGCGTTAAGCACCAACAGCGGTATGGCGCGCAACCGCTCCACTTGATCGTCTGAAATTGTTTTACAATCGGTGATATACGCCAGCGGTCCGATATGGAATCCGATAATCGGCATCTTGAAATGCTTTATCGGAATCGGCCGAATCTCGATGTCCCCAAGCGTAAACGGCACGTTGTCGACAATGCTGTGAGGCTCGAGCAGCGGAACCCACGTGTATGGATTTGGATGGAAACAATACGGCAGTTTCTCGCGCAACTGGGCTATCACGTCGGCTCGGGCATAGATGGGGAATGTGTTGCCCAGACAATAAGCCCGGATGTCATCAAGACCGCCAACGTGGTCGTAGTGGATGTGGGTAATCAGTAACGCGTCGAGGTCTTGACTCGAAGCGCGTAGCATTTGGGTGCGGAAGTCCGGCCCGCAATCAATGAGGATGTTTTTACCCCGATAACGTACAATGGCCGAGGTTCGAAAACGTTTGTCGCGCGAATCGGTCGAGCGGCACACTTCGCAGCCGCACCTCAGTTGTGGCACACCCGACGAAGTGCCCGTACCGAGAAATTCCAACTCAAGTCGGTCGCGGTTCATTGCCGGAAGCGTTTTAGGAGTCCATCTACAAAAAAGAGATAGTTTCCGCCGTCGTAATACCAATACTCGCGCAGACCCGACTGGTCGGGCAGTTGATTGATCCGTTTGGGCGCGCCCAGTGCGAGCCGGCATTCCTCCTTGGTCATCTCCGTTTCCACACGCCCTTGAGTTATCAGCAACCAGTGATTGTCGGAAATCTCTGAATAACTCCGGCGGATGTCAGCCGCCGAGAACATCGAATCGAAGTCCCGCCCCTGCATATCATTGCCCGGAGCGGACATATACACAAAGCCGCGATCACGCGTGTCGCCTGTGATAAATTCCACACGTAACGGCAGCGCCTTGTTACCCGGCTTGACCGAGGTGATGGTCACCGGAATGAACTGCCTGCCCGATAGCGGCTGGTCGGTTTCGATGTCGCGCCAGAGCGTGGTTTTGATATAGAATGACTTGCCTTGAATCTGTTTGGCCACGTTGGTAACCTGGTCAAGATCTATCAGCAGCGGAATCGAATAGGATTGTGGGAACTCACTCAGTGTCTTGTTGGTCCGAAGCAGGTATTCAGCGGTGTCGCCGTCATGCCGGAAGCGAAGTGTCAGCGTGTTGCGGTTGTCAAGCACACTGCCTGTGGTGTAGCCGTCATAGGTGATGATTTGCCCGGTCAGGGATGTGGTGTCGGATGTGTTGGTCGGCCGCAAGATGTGCGTGATTTGATTGTCCGTGACATAAAACCGCTTCCCTATTGGCCAAACCGGCACCGAATCGCGAAACACCGAAAGCGTTGCCGTTGGCTGACGCAACTCAAGTTCACGGATCGATCGCTCCACCTCCTTGGCAGTAATGGCTTTGGTGCTCTCCACGCCGGTGAACATGCAACCGCTGAGCGACAACGAAATGACCGCTGCGACAACCAGCCTGACACGGCGCAAGAAACGATATGTGAAATCAAGCCTCAACGGAAGAAATGTAATAATAACTGTCGTTCAACAACTGTTGGAGAAAAATCTCGTTACCGGGCAACTTGGGCCGTATACCAAGAGTGGAGCACACCTTTTCAGCGAGTAGGTCTATCATTTCCTGCCGGTTGGGCGCATGAGAGTAGTATGTACGTGATATGACATCCATTTGCTTGGTGTTTAACATCTGAACCTCCGGATAGTTCGGAACGTAATCTTGCGCGGCGAAGTCGTATTTCGGCAAAAAAACGTAAGGCATTTTTGTGCTCACTACAATCGTGCCGGCCGCAAGGTCACCAAAGCGTTGATGATTGCGCGTTAACAGTAAAGGCAGCAAGCCAAGCGGATAATCCACGACTTGTAAAATGTATCTCAAGATAAACGCTGAAAGCGTCGGAGAACTGCCGTTTTGACTTATCACGCGGATTTTCATCGCCATTTTCCCAAACGTCTGGCCATGATTAAGAGCCTCCATGAGCGGAAAGTATAAAAACATAGGAAGAGACAGCAATAAGAAGAGATAAAATCCCAGGTCAGCATAAAATATTGATGATGGCAGGGCAGAAAACAGGAAGAAAAGAAATGAGAAATATCCGTAGAGCGTAACATTGTCTATCAGCAGCGCCAAAACACGATTGCCCACGCTGGCAAGGGTATATTCGAGCGTTACATATTGTCCGGTAGTGATGGTGTTTTTCGACATCGGATTTGTGATTTAAGTTTTGCAAAGTTAATGCATTATTTCCAAAAACAGTGACAGATTAGGGTAAATTATGATTTTTTGATAGTATGGTACGGTGTTTTTTAAAAACATAAATGGTCGTAAATAGTACCTAATGAGTAGCATTGCCTTCGGCGATGTTTACGCGGCCGGCGCTGATTGCATTGAACGTACTGTTTCGTTATAGGGTCTTGACTATAGCGCCGCCTGAGTGGATTGTTCCTCCACTCAGGCGGTCATTTTGCAAGAGAGAGGATTATTTGTTCAGTATCGCATCGATTACTTTATTTAAGTCATAGATGTCCACCTTGCCGTCGCCGGAAACGTCTGCGTTCGAAACTTGATCGAGTTTAAGTATTGTATTAAGTACCAAATTCAAGTCTTCGACATCGGTTTTGCCATCATTGTTGACATCTAACTTACTATCAGGGAATACCGCTTCTTTGATATTCTCAAAGTCTTTCCATTCGTAGGCTTCGCGGTAGAGGTCTCCACTTCCTTCGGGCACATTGAATACACATTCTGCTTTGGAAACTCCGTTAAATGTATTGTCTTCAGTAGCAGGAGGCGTTTTCGCTTGACAATTGATAGTCATCAAGTTTTTACAGTTCCTAAATGCCATTCGTCCTATGAAAGTAACAGAGTTGGGGATTGTGATAACAGGTAAGTTGGTGCAGTTATAAAACACACCGCGACCTATTGATGAGACGGTGTTGGGGATTTTGATAGAGGTCAAACCGGTACATTCTAGGAAGGCAGAGGATTCGATGGATGTTATAGAGTTTGGAATTGCTACGACGGTTAAACCATAACAATTTGAGAACACACCTTGACCAATTTCTGTCAGTGAATTGCTGATAGATACGTTCGTCAAGCCGTGACAATGGGTAAATGCATAATATCCTATATGGGTGACAGAATTTGGAATTGTGAGGGTTGTCATGCTTTCACAGCCCTCAAAGGCTCTATCACCTATAGTAGTAAGCTTGTTGGGAAATTCGATATTCTCTAACTTTTTGCAGCCGGAGAATGCGCTAGGCCCGATGTAGGTAACGCAGTTACCCACTATCACATGCTCCAAAGCGGAGCAATTCGAGAATGTTCCTCCTGAAATGGAAGTCATTGTATTCGGGATTTCGAAGCTTGTCAAATTGCCGCAATCTGCGAATGCACTATTTCCTATGAATCTTATACCATTGCTGATGTGTACTTCCTTTAGACTTGTGCAACCGCGAAATGAACTATTCTGGATTGTGTCAAGGGTATTGGGAAGCGAAATCTCTGTTAGGGAAATACAGTCTCTGAACGCACTTGTTCCGATATATGTAACAGAATCACTCATAGTAACACTTGTTAAAGAGGAGCACTTGCTGAATGTTGATCGTTCAATAACGGTCACGGCGTTGGGAATGACAATGCTCGCCAAAGCGGAACCTTGAAAAGCGCATACTCCAATTGATGAAACTGTATTTGGAAGATTTATGCTCGTTATTGGGGCAAATCTGAACGCATTAGCGCCGATTGTTGTCACAGAGTTTCCCATTGTAACGCTTGAAAGGTTTTTGCATTCACCGAAAGCATAATCGCCGATGAATTTAACGGAGTTGGGCAGCGTGACGCTCAATAAGTCGGAGTAAACAGCAAAAGCCATTCCGGCAACACCGATTGTTCCTTCTTCGATAGTGAGATTTGTGCCCGGTTCCATCGAGCCTTTCCATAATAAAGCAACATGACCAGCGTAAACTATACCATCAGGTTGATTATCGAGCCAAGGAGTGTCTATAAACACATAACTGCCGATATTACAAACGGACTCTCCAATCTTAACATCAGACAAGTTATAACACCCTGAGAACGCAAAACTACCAACATATTCTATGTTGTTGGGAATTTCAATGCTTGTCAAGCCTGTATCTGCGAACGCTCCTTCTTCAATGCGGGTTATTGTACTGGGAATGAGCACAGAAGTAATGTTTTCGCAAAGGTAGAATGCATGTTCTCCTATTATGGTTACAGTGAAAACTTGTCCATTGTAAGTAACAGATGAGGGTATCGTAACAGCTCCGGAAAGATTTGAATAACTCGGTGGCAAACCATCATTCGATGTTACGGTAACGGTGGTACTATCTTCGTTAATCCTAAAATAGAAACCATCGGCTTCAAAGTCGTAAGCACCTGAGGTGCCTGTACAGAGCAAAGCGACAAAGAACGCTAAAGTATTTTTGAAAAGTAGTTTCATATTTGTTAGTGTTGCATCCTATCAGTCCTGTAGGATGGTCGATATAAATAAAAAGCGTGGACTGAATTTACTCATCTCTTATTGAATGTACTGAGAAACCCAATGATGAGGATATTTAATGACACTCACGATTTGACACGAGTAATGTTTTGTTTTTTCAAGTTCTCAGGTTTTCAATAATAAGACACGCAAAACGCTTTATTATCTATTATTGTTGTTTTGAAGGACTGCCGCTGCAATCCGACCGCAAATATACAAATAATAATAGACTCCGCAAAATAATTTGGAAAAAGTGGTAAAAATCACCTTTTTTTGTATAGCGCTGTTAGGAGGTCGGGTCGGTGGAGGCGGCGCAGGGCGTTGATGATGGCTTGGCGCTGCGATTTGTCGTACCAGAAGAAATAACGCCGTTGGGCTTGTTTCTCCTCGGGAGTGTGGGCTGAGAATACAGGCTGAAGTGTGTAAGGGTGAAAGCCGGTGTAGAACGTCTCGGTGGAAACGGTCATCGGCGTGGGCGTAAAGTCTTGCACCTGCTCGAGGTGGAAATTCAGACTGCGCGTGATGGCGGCCAACTCAGCCATATCCACTTCCCGACAGGCGGGGTGAGACGAGATGAAATAAGGTATCAGTTGCTGGCGCAGGTTGTAACGCCGATTAATCTGCTCAAATAGCGCATTGAACTGCCGGAAGAGTTCGAACGACGGTTTGCGCATCATTTCCAAAACCCCGTCGGCGGTATGCTCGGGAGCCACTTTGAGCCTGCCAGACACATGGAAGCGGATCAGTTCCTCGTTGTATTGTCGGTTGGTGGCGTCAATTCGTCGGTCACCGGTGCGGTGCATCGACAGGTCGTAGCGCACGCCCGAGCCGACGAACGATTTCTTCACCTGCGGCAACGCATCAACGCAGTGGTAGATTTCCAGCAGCGGCCCGTGGTCGGTGTTGAGGTTGGAACACGGTTTTGGGTGCAGGCACGACGGGCGCGTGCAGCGGCGGCAGCGGTTCAGGTCAAAGCCGCGCATGGCGTACATGTTGGCTGACGGTCCTCCGAGGTCGCTGATGTAGCCTTTAAAGTCGTCCATTTGAATCACCTGCTCCACTTCGCGCATAATCGAGGCTTTGCTCCGAGAGGCGATGAACTTGCCCTGGTGCGCGCTGATGGTGCAGAACGCGCACCCGCCGAAACAACCGCGGTGGAGACACACCGAATGGCGAATCATCTCATAGGCCGGAATGCGCTTTCCGTGGTAGCGCGGATGTGGCAGTCGTGTATATGGCAGGTCAAACGACGCGTCGATTTCCTCAGTCGTCATCGGCGGGTTGGTGCGGTTGACCTTAATGGCCACGTTGCCGGTGGCTTGCCAAAGATTGTTGCCGTGCCAGCGGTTGGACTCCACTTCGATGTGACGGAAGTTCTCCGCCTGTGCGCGTTTAGACTGTAGACACGCCTCAAAACTGTGGAGCACCACGTCGGCCCCGTCGGCAGGGATTTCGGAAAGCGGCCGGCGGACAACGGTTTGGGGAATGTCAATCAGCGTTTCCATCGTTTCCCCGCCAGACAATCGGGCGGCAAGTTCGAGAATCGGTTTCTCGCCCATGCCGTAGATGAGCATATCGGCCGGTGAGTCTACGAGGATGGACGGCCGTAGGCGGTCCATCCAGTAGTCGTAATGCGCCACGCGGCGGAGTGAGGCCTCGATTCCTCCGGCCACAACGGGTACATCGGGCCAGAGCCGTTTCAACGCCTCGGCGTAGACGACGGTGGGATAGTCGGGTCGCGCTCCGGCGCGTCCGTCAGGCGTGTAGGCGTCGTCAGAGCGGCGCCGGCGAGCGGCTGTGTAGTGGTTCACCATCGAATCCATCGCCCCGGCATGAATGCCGAAGAATAGGCGCGGCCGACCGAGTTTCTTAAAATCACGCAAATCATCGCGCCAGTTGGGTTGCGGCACGATAGCCACGCGATAGCCATGCGCCTCAAGCACACGCCCGATAACTGCCGCTCCCATCGAGGGATGGTCGATGTAGGCGTCGCCTGTGAAAAGTATCACATCCACATAGTCCCAACCGAGGTGGTCGAGTTCCTTTCGTGTTGTGGGTAGCCATTGCCGGTTGATGTGTGCCATGCAATCAAGATTCAAGAATTGAAACGCCGCCGATGTCAGAAAGTTGTGCGACAACGGGCGACAGCCGGTCGGCATCGGTTTGAATGGTGATACGGCAAACATTGTCGAACTGTTGGTCTATCATGGTCACACCCTCGCGCTTGATCAGGCTCATCACGTCGTTCATCGACAGGTAAGGAAAGGTGAACGTGCATTGCGCCTGCTCATGACACTCCAGTATCTCCCCGGCTTCAATCGCAAGCCGCGCCGCCTCGCGATAGGCCGAAATCAACCCGGACGTGCCGAGTTTGATTCCCCCGAAGTAGCGGACAACGAGGATAATCACGTTGGTCAGCCCGAAAGAGTTGATCTGTCCGAGAATGGGTTTTCCGGCCGTGCCGCTGGGCTCGCCGTTGTCGCTGCTCAGGTATTGGTCGCGCGCCGTGCCAAGCATATATGCCCAGCAAACGTGTCGCGCGTCATGATAGCGGTTTTGATACTGTTTAACCAACGCTTTGGCATCGTCAACCGATCCGATCGGCTCAACAAAAGCGAGAAACCGGCTCATCTTCTCTTTGTACTGAGCCTGGCAAGGGGCTTTGACGGTTTTGAAAAAGTCGCTCATCGGTTCAGTTTATCACGCATATAATGATGAAGCAGCAAGGCCGACACGCAAGCGCACAAGCCGATAAAGGCGAACACCCACATCGAAGACGTGAAATCGACCGACTCCCCTACCCTGCTCCTTTGCAGCAGCCAACCTATCAGAACCGGAACGAGCATCAGCCCGATGTTCTGAATGTAATAGATTACGCTATAGGCCGTTCCGAGGTTGTCAATCGGTACGAGTTTCGGCACAGCCGGCCACAACACGCTCGGAAGCAGCGAGAACGCGATACCAAGCACCACCATCAGTGTCACCGCAAGTGCGGCCGATGACATCGGCAAAGCGAAACCGACCATCACCAGTGTGAGCATAACCGAGCCGATAATCATCGTGGGCGTGCCGTAACCCCAACGGTCGTAGGCATATCCGAACAGTGGCGTGAGCACAATGCTCGTGAACGGCAATATCGCCGGAATCGTGCCGGCCAACTCCGGCTCAACCCCGTATTTCGAAATCATCAGTTTCGTCGCGAAATCCAAGAACGGATACAGCGAGGAATAATAGAACAGACATAAAAGAGTGATCAGCCAGAATCCCCGATTTGAGAGAGTGGCACGCAGGCTTTTCCACGAGAAACCCTCGCCACCGGATTCTTCAACCGATTGCAAGGCAGGCCGGTGTTTGCGGTCGATTGCGCAGAAAATCAGGTACAGCAGCAACCCGACACCCAGCGAAACCACACCGAACACAATCGGCAACGTCAATCCGCTGGCTTTAGCCAGTGCCGGAGAACCCGCGAGTGCCAGTGCCGTTCCCAACCGTGCCAAAGACACTTGCAACCCCATCGCCAATGCCATCGTAGAGCCTGAGAACCAATGCACAATCACTTTCGAAACCGTGATGCCAAACATCTCGTAACCCACACCAAAGGTGGCGAAACCCAACGACGCGAAGACTACCTGTCGTTTAAGCGCGCCATCCGACAGCAAAGGCAGTGAGACAGTGGCCGTTGGGTCGGAAGAAGTCAGCGCGAGGTATATACTTCCGGCTCCAACAATCATCAACCCCATCGACAACACACCGGCGACACGCACGCCGAATCGGTCAAGCACAACGCCGCCCACGAAAAGCATGAGCAGAAACACGTTGAAAAAACCTTTCGAGCCGGCAAAGAAGCCGAACTCGGTGCTCGTCCACTCCATGCCTCCCGACGCGCGCGAGGCTTCAAGGAAATATTGCAGGGGAGACATTTCCTTCGACACGATATAGCCGGTCATCATCGCCACCGACACCAGCGTGAGCACCACCCACGGCATCGGGCGTGCCCACTTTGAGAGCGTTGTGTTTTCAGTGTTCATCAACGAGGGGTGTTAGAAATGAGGGTGTGGGCACAGCGAAAGAGTGCGACACACCCTCATGGTTGGTTATACAATTTATTCCTCAGTTTCGGCAGGCTTGATGTTGGGCAACTCAAGGCCAATGCCCTTTTTCTTGTCGACAACCTTCAGAATCAGGCCGATAACCAGTGCGGCCACACCGAGGCAAGCGAGCATGACCAAAGCCCAGGTGTAGTCGAGCTGCGTGGGGTCGGTCACGCCGGGGTTGGTGCCGTCGAGCACCTTGCCGATAAGAAGCGGGAACAGCCACAAACCGATGTTCTGAATCCAGAAAATCACAGCGTAGGCCGAGCCGATAATCTTGGCGTCAACCAGTTTGGGCACACTCGGCCAAAGCGAGGCGGGTACGAGCGAGAACGACGCGCCAAGAACAAGAATGGTCAAGTAGGCGATAATCACGCCGCCCACGGCATTGCCTTTGAACATCGGCAGAACGAAAGCGAACGTCAGGTGGCACACAATCAGCAGCAGCGAGCCGAACAGCAGCATGGAGGCCGCTTTACCCTTGTGGTCGACATAACTGCCCAGAATCGGGGTGATACCCACGGCAAGCAGCGGGAACACGGCAAACACCGTTTCGGCGCTCTGACGCATATAACCCATGTAGCAGAACACTACCAGTGAAACCACCGAGCACACCAGCAACGCATACTTTTTGGTCTTGTCCTTCGAGAAGTTGCTCATAAACGCCGTCGCGGCGACAACAAGCATAATCAGGTACTGGACAATCGTGACGGTGTTGCCTGCCCAGAACGAGCCTTCCTCGGGTTTAACAAAGGTGAGGTTGCATTGAAGCATATTCACGGCATACTTCTGGAAGGGGAAAATCGCCGAGTAGTAAAGCACGCAAAGCAGAGCCACCAGCCAGAAACCGCTGCTGGTGAGAATCTGGCCGAGGTCTTTGAGTTGGAACTCATCGTCTTTCTCCTCGGCCTCACCGGTTTGAGCGTCAAGTTTCTTGTCCATAAAGAAGTAGACAATGAACATGATCAGCGCAATCAGCAGCAGCACAACGCCGAAGGCCACCGAGCGCGACACGTCGACTTTTCCGCCGAGATGGGCGAACATCGGAGAGAAAATCATGCACGTTGCCACACCGAGGCGCGCCAACGCCATCTCGGAGCCCATTGCGAGCGCCATCTCACGGCCTTTGAACCACTTCACGATTCCGCGTGAAACCGTAATACCGGCCATTTCCACACCACAGCCGAAAATCATAAAGCCCACAGCGGCCACCTTGGCCGAAGCCGGCATGCCTTCATAGAACGGCGACACGCCGAGTTCGTCAAACAGCGGGATATAGTTCAGGTTCTCGGTGAACCACTTCTCAAGACCGGAGCCGATGAAACTCTCGCTCACGGCATACCACTTAATCACCGCGCCCACAAGCATCACCGCGCCAGAGAGCACAGCCGTGAAGCGGACACCCATCTTGTCGAGGATGATACCGGCGAAAATCAAGAAGAAAATGAACACGTTCAGGAACGTCTCGCTGCCCTGCATTGTTCCGAAAGCGGTGCTGTCCCAACCGCGTGTGGATTGCATCAGGTCTTTAATCGGCGAGAGTATGTCCATAAAGATGTAACTGCAGAACATTGCCAGCGCAAGCAGCAGTAATGCGGCCCAGCGGATAGCCGCCGAGTCTCTGAGGGTTTTCATTGTTTCTGCCATAATAGAAATGTTTCAGGTGTTTTATTAAATGCCGAGGTCACGGGCAATGCGGTTGAGTTTCTCATCGGCCCAGTCGTTTTTGGCGTCATAGTTGGCGGCATCGTCGAGCGTGTCGTGCACCTCGATGTAGAATTTGATTTTGGGCTCTGTTCCGCTGGGGCGAATGGATACCTTCGTTCCGTCGGCGGTGAAGTATTGCAGAACGTTGCTCTTGGCGGGCATGTCGAGTGGAGTGACTTTGCCGGTGGTGACATCTTTCTGCTGCAGAAGTTGGTAGTCCTTGATCAGCGTCACGGGCGACCCGTCGATTTCCTTCAGGGGATTCTCGCGGAAGTTCACCATCATGGCGGCAATCTCGTCGGCACCGCTCTTACCCGGACGAACAACCGAGATTCCGCGCTCTTTCGAGTAACCGTAGGTCTTGTAGATGTCGATCAGGATATCGTTCATGGTCATACCCTTTTCTTTGGCCCAAGCGGCGATTTCGCACATCAGCGGAATCGAAGACACGGAGTCTTTGTCGCGAACGAAGTCTTCCGGCAGGAAGCCGTAACTCTCCTCGCCGCCGCCGAGGTAGCGGGCTTTACCCTCGTTCTCGCGCATCACGGTGGCTATCCACTTGAAGCCGGTGAAGCAGTCGTACATCTTGATACCGAGTTTGTCGGCGATACGGCGAATGGTTTCGGTGGTGACGATGGTCTTAACGATGTACTCGTTGCCGGTGAGCAGGCCGAGTTCACGGTTGCGGGCCATGAGATAATACAGGAAAATCATCACAATCTGGTTGCCGTTAACCAGGGCGTACTCGCCGCGGGTGTTTTTTATCACCACACCGATACGGTCGGCGTCGGGATCACTTGCCAGCACGATGTCGGCCTGCACCTCTTTGGCTTTCTCGATAGCCATGGCCATTGCCGAGGCGTTTTCGGGGTTGGGCGAGTCCACGGTGGGGAAATCACCGCTCATCACGTCCTGCTCGGGCACATGGATGATGTTGTCGAATCCCCAACGCTCAATCGAGCGGGGCACCATGTAGCGGCCTGTTCCGTGAATCGGGGTGTAGACGATTTTGAGGTCATGCTGACGCTTGTCAACCTCAGGACTGAGCGAGAGCGTGTGGATTTGCTCGATGTATTGGGCGTCGATTTCCTCGCCGATGATTTCAATCAAATCGGGGTTGCCATCGAATTTGATTTCAGCGACAGAGGCGATGCGGTTCACATGGTCGATGATATTCACATCGTGGGGAGCGACAACCTGCGCGCCGTCGTCCCAGTAGGCCTTGTAGCCGTTGTACTCTTTGGGGTTGTGCGAAGCGGTGATGTTCACGCCACTCTGGCAGCCAAGCAGGCGGATCGCATACGACACTTCGGGTGTGGGACGTGCGCTTTCAAACAAGAATACTTTAATTCCGTTGGCCGAGAAGATGTTGGCCACCGTTTCGGCAAACAGTCGACTGTTGTTGCGCACGTCGTGCCCCACAACCACCTTGATTTGTTCCAGATTCTTGAAGTTCTCAAGCAGGTAGTTGGCAAGTCCCTGAGTGGCAGCGCCAACGGTGTAGATATTCATTCGGTTGCTGCCGGCTCCCATAATGCCGCGCAAGCCTCCGGTTCCGAACTCGAGGTCTTTGTAGAAACTCTCGATCAGGTCGGTCTTGTCTTCGTTGTCGAGCATTGCCCGCACCTGCGCGCGTGTCTCGGCGTCGTAGTGCTCGCCCAGCCATAGGCGGGCCTTTTCGGTTACTCGAGCGAGTAGTTCTTGGTCGTTCATAGTGATATGTTGTTTATGTGATTTTATGAGAAGAATTGTTTCATCACCTCGATCATGGCCACGTGGTCGGCGCAAGAGGCGGTTTCGCGCGCCGAGTGCATAGCCAGAAGCGGACTGCCCACGTCAACGCCCTCAATGTCAATCTGACCCGTGAGGATGTTTCCGAGCGTGGAGCCTCCAGCGACATCGCTATGGTTAACGAAGTACTGGCAGTTGACCTTGGCCTTACGGCAGAGTTCTTTAAACACGGCTGCCGAGTGGGCGTCGGACATATACTTGCAGTTGGCGTTGATTTTCACGCACGGGCCGAGGCCGAGACTCGGATGGTTGGTGGGGTCATATTTTCCGGCGTAGTTGGGGTGGAACGCATGGGCGTTGTCGGCCGAAATCATGAACGAGCGCGCAATCGCGCGGCCGAAATCGTCGAATCTGCCGCCTTGAGCCTCAACGATGCGTTGCAGCACATTCGCCAACACCGGTGAGCCTGCGCCTTGTTTGGTGCCTGAGCCGGTTTCCTCGTTGTCGAAGACGGCGGCCACCAGAGTGGCATCATCGTCGGTGGCCTCAAGCAGGGCTGTGACGGCGGCGTGAGCCATGCTCAGGTCGTCGAGGCGGCCGCAGGAGATGAACTCGTTGTTCAGACCATAGGTCGTGGCGGGCTGAACATCATACAGCATCAGGTCGAAGTCGATTATCTCTTCAGGCTTCACCTTGATTTCCTCGGCCACAAGACGGAGCAGCACTCCATCGGCCTCAAGGGAATTGTTCACTTGCGCGATGATGGGCAGCATGTCGCGTTGTTTCGACAGGGGGTTCCCGTCGTTCACGGCCCGGTTGAAATGAATGGCAAGGTGAACGATGGAGAGCAGCGGACGGCGGATGTGGATCAGGCGCGTTTCGGGGTGGAGCGCGTCCTTCCCGCGGACAATCACGCGACCGGCGATGGAGAGTGGACGGTCGAACCATGTGTACAGAATCGGGCCGCCGTAAACCTCGGTGTTCAGGCGTACGATACCGCCCTCACTCGGAATTTCGGCGGCGGGCTTGATACGGAAACAGGGCGAGTCGCTGTGCGCGGCGATGAGTTTGAATCCGGTTTCGACAACAGGTTTCTTACCCATCTTGATCGCGAAAATCGCCGAGTCGTTTTTGGTGAAGTAGAAACGCTCGCCGGCGCGGGCGTCAATTGCCGCGTCAAGGCTCCAGCGGCGATAGCCGGCTGTTTCAAGGGTTCGACTGAGATATGCCGTGGCAAGGAAGTTGCACGGACTTTCGTTCATCATGCTCAGCAATGAGCTGACGTAGGGGTGAAGGTTGGTTTGCATATATCTGTATGGGTTTTAGTAGTCGTTGTTGTCAGAGAAAGTAATGGCGTGCAGGGCGCGCGCGCTGTTGCACAGGGTTTGTCCCCATCGCTGGCGGAAACTCTCGCACAGCAAGGTCAAAAGGGCGTGTTGGGTTTCCACATCGGCCATCTCGGCGGCATGCGCGAAATCGAAAAACTCCTGATATAAGTCGGCAAGATTCTCGCTCAGCGACTGCGCGATGGGCGTGTCACTGTAGCGCATGTCTTCAACAAAAGTTTCCAGGTAAATATCCTCTTCGGCCATCAATGCGGCCATCGCCTCGCGAGCCTGGTCGTAAGCCGCCTCGTCGAGTGTGGGGGCGAAACTGTCGTCGATATACCCATGAGTATGTTCGGTTTCATTTTGGCTGAGGTCGAACACCGCAGTGTAAATTCGGGTTAGCAACCGCTGGATTCTCACCACAAATTCGTGGCGCGAATCGGCTTGGCGCGCCTGTTCCACCACTTGGCAGTATTCCACCGCGAGGGCGATAATCGTGAGTTGGTTGGGCGAGAGGGTTGAGGGTTCGTTCATAGGTCGCGATAAAGGTTGTTGGCATGAATATACTCCTCCACGGCTTCGGGCACATGGAATGTGATGGATTGCTTGGCCGCCAGTCGGCGACGAATCTCGGTTGATGAGATTTCAATAATCGGTGCGTCAACCAGTTTTACGCGGTCGGCGAGCGTGGCGGGAATATCCACCTCATATCCAAGCCGCGGGTAGATCAACACATGAAACCGGCTCAGAATCTTCTCACTCTCGCGCCATTGGTCAAAAAGCGCCCAGTTGTCGGCTCCGATAATGAGATGGAAATTGTCGTCGGGAAACTTCTCCTGCAAGGCAGTGAGGGTGTCGATGGTGTACGACGGACGCGGCAGTTGCATCTCAAACGCGGAAGTGGTCACGCCTTCCAGACGACGGGACACCAATTCTGTCATCCGCAACCGGTGCACATCATCGGCAAGCGACGACTGCGGCTTAAGCGGATTCTGGGGCGAAACCACCAGCCAGACGCGATCCACCACACCGCTTTCGATGATGTGGCCGGCAATCAGCGCGTGGCCGATGTGAATGGGATTGAACGAGCCTCCGAAAATTCCGATATTCATGGTTCACAAACGTGTTTCATTCTTCTTCAAGAACATCGTTCACATGGTCGGAAATCAGGTTGCGCACCTGCTCCACGGTGGAATCAAGGTCATCGTTTACCACAAGATAGTCGAAAAACTTGGCGTGTCGCATTTCCTCTGCCGCTTTTCCCACGCGGCGGTCGATTTCCTCGGCCGAATCCGTGCCGCGATTCTCAAGCCGACGGCGAAGGGTTTCCAGATCAGGCGGAGCGATAAACACGGCAAGGGCATCATCGCCGTAAAGGCGCTTCACGTTGATTCCACCTTTGCAGTCAATGTCAAGAATCACATTGCGCCCGCTGTCGAGAATGCGCGCGATCTCGCTCTTGAGCGTTCCGTAGAATCGGCCGGCGTACACTTGCTCGTATTCCACAAAGTCATCGTTTTCAATATGGGTGCGGAACTCGTCTTCGGAAATGAAGTAATAGTCCACGCCGTCTTGCTCACCCTCGCGGGGCGCGCGGGTGGTGGTCGACACGGAGAACGACAAGCGCAGTTCGGGGTCATCGATGATACGCCCGATAATGGTTGATTTCCCTGTTCCCGACGGTGCCGAGATGATAATCAGTTTATGGTTCATATTGTGAAAGCGTATAGGGTTACAGAACATTGAGTACCTGCTCTTTGATTTGCTCAAGCTGGTCTTTCATCATCACCACGATCTGTTGCAGTTCGGCTTGGTTGGCCTTGCTGCCCATGGTGTTGATCTCGCGCCCGAGTTCCTGGGCGATAAAGCCGAGTTTCTTGCCTTGACCGTATGTGGGCTGGTGAAGCGTTTCGAGAAAGTATTTCAGGTGATTCTCCAATCGGATTTTCTCCTCAGTGATGTCGAGTTTCTCGATGTAGAAGATCAGTTCCTGCTCCAACCGGTTGGTGTCGTAATCCACGGCGGGGAGTTTGCCGAGATTGTCAATCAAGCGGGCGCGTATATGCTCCACACGGCTCTGCTCGTAGGGCTCCACTCTGGTGTAAAGACTGTGGATTTCGGCGATCTTCTCCTCAAAAAACGATTGCAGCCGCGCGCCTTCTTGCGTCCGGAAAGCCGTCAGGGCATCAATGGCCTGATTCACCACATCGGTCACGGCGGCTATTTCGGCCTCGTCGACTTCGGTGTCGGATATGTCGGTACGCACAACGTCGGGCAGGCGCAACAGCGTGGCGTACCAATCCGCGGGCGGGTCAATGCACAACTCGGCCGACATCCGCTCGATTTGCTCCTTATAACTTCTGGCACGGTCGATGTCAAGCAGTGTCTGACTTGACGCGTCAATCACTTCAGCGGTGACGGTGAGGTCGGCCTTTCCGCGCTGCAACCGCTGCGCCACCAAAGAGCGTAAGTCGAGTTCGGCCGCGCGGAAGTCTTGCGGCAGACGCACCGCCAAGTCAACCTGCTTACTGTTAAGCGACTTGATCTCGGCAGTTATCTTTTTGTTTCTGAACACTTTTACGGCCTTTCCAAAGCCGGTCATGGATAGTATCATAGCGTAAATCGTTTTCTAAAACCTACAAATTTACGCATTTTTTGTCGTTCAAAACGAATTTCACACGCTAAATCTTATCCAATTTCGGAAAACACAGAAAAAAATACCTGTATGGCTTGGTGTTTTTCTGCAACACAAACGTGTAATCGGTGGTGTTGGCCGTTCCCATACCGGCGGCGGCACCATCGGATACGTCAGAAAGCACAGTCCATGTGTCGTTCTGATTGGCACTACTTTAGTTCCATACATCCCGCTTTTATCGCTTTTAATGCCACGTATACTCGGCATTTATTCACGCTCTCTCAGCGCGCGAAGACCGGCGGGGGTCATCAGGCCGCGGCGCTCCAACTCAGCACAGCGGCTGACGTTGAGCGCGGTCCAGTGGCTCTTCTTTCGCCGCGGTGACAACCGTTGGGCAAGCCGTCCGTCGGACAGACGCTTCAGTGTTGAGTCTATCCAACCGAAACACAAGGCCTCCTCTACAATATCAATATAGGCAAGGGCAACGTACACAGGCTCTTTCTTGCGGTAACATACCACCCAGCATTCCCGTTCTGTGGCATGATGCGACATAAGCCATTCCCGCAACTGACTGCGAGAATGGAAATTGAGCAGGTTTACCGGTTCCATTACCCGTTACTCCTCAATCCGCTTGATCACTTTGGCCGGAACGCCGCCGACAATGGTGTTTGGGGCAACGTCTTTGGTCACCACCGCACCGGCGGCGACAACTGCTCCGTCACCGATAGTCACACCCGAAAGCACCGTCGCGTTCGCGCCAATCCACACGTTTTTACCGATATGAATCGGAGCGTAGGTCATGCCTTGCCGTTTCGAGGGGCGCAAATCATGGTTGATTGTGGCCAGAACGACATTGTGCCCGATCAGCGCGCCCTCGTCAATCGTGATGCCGCCCTGATCCTGGAACTTGCAGCCCATATTGATAAACACGCGCTCGCCGAGAACGGTGTTCTTTCCGCAATCGGTGTGGAACGGTGGGAACATGCCCACACTTTCCGGAACCGGCCGGCCGAACAGTCGCTCCAGCAGCGCGCGCAACTGCTCCGGTGTGTGGTAACTTCCGTTGATTTCGGCGGTTATCCGCAGCGCTTCCTGCGAGAGAATGTGAAACATTTGATGTACTTCGCCGTTTCCCTCAACGGGACGCCCTGAGGACATATAGTCGCGAAATTCTTGAAGAGTCATTTCCAATTAAAAATTTGATGAGAATCAACCGAGTCGCGCAGTTCGTACCACGCAACTCGGTGACTAATGAGATGGTTGGTTTCGGGCGAGGTTATTCCTCGTCAAGCAGAATGTTCATGATTTCGATAGCCGACTTCATCACGTTGGTGCCGGGGCCGAAGATGGCGGCCACACCGGCTTTGTACAGGAAGTCGTAGTCTTGAACCGGAATCACACCGCCGGCGATGACGATGATGTCTTCGCGGCCGAGTTTTTTCAGTTCCTCGATCACGGCGGGCACGAGGGTCTTGTGACCTGCGGCGAGCGACGACACGCCGAGCACGTTCACGTCGTTCTCGACAGCCTCGCGGGCGCTCTCCTCGGGAGTTTGGAACAACGGGCCCATATCCACGTCGAAGCCGCAGTCGGCATAACCGGTGGCGACAACTTTCGCGCCGCGGTCGTGGCCGTCCTGGCCCATCTTGGCAATCATGATACGGGGCTGGCGACCTTCTTTGGCGGCAAACTTGGCGGTCAACGCGCGGGCGCGCTCGAGGTCGGGATCGGATTTGGTTTCGGCTGAGTACACTCCTGAAATGGTTTTAACAACGGCTTTATAACGGCCAACGATTTTCTCGCAGGCATCGGAAATCTCACCCAGTGAGGCGCGGTCTTTGGCGGCCTCGACGGCGAGTTCAAGCAGGTTACCCTCACCGGTTTCAACGCAATGCGTGATGGCTTCGAGGTCGGCTTGCACCTTGGCCTCGTCGCGGTTGGCGCGCAGACGTTCCAAACCTTCGACTTGCTCCTTGCGAACCTCAGTGTTGTCGATTTCGAGGATGTCGATGGGGTCTTCCTTCTCGAGGGCGTATTTGTTGATACCCACGATGGTCTGGCGACCGGAGTCGATACGGGCCTGCGTGCGCGCGGCGGCTTCCTCGATACGCATCTTGGGCACACCGGTTTCGATAGCCTTGGCCATACCGCCGAGTTTCTCGATCTCCTCGATGTGAGCCCATGCTTTCCGCACGAG
>CACYCT010000034.1 GCA_902772965.1 uncultured Bacteroidales bacterium
CTTCGAGGCCCGCAACCCGTCGAACCCCGCCATCGTGAGCGAAATCGACGGTGAGGTAACCTTCGGACGTATCAAGCGCGGTAACCGTGAGATTTTCCTCACTCCCAAGGTAGGTGAGAAGAAGAGCTATCTCGTGCCGCTGTCGAGAGAAATCCTTGTTCAGGAGAACGACTATGTACGTGCCGGAACCCCGCTTTCCGACGGCGCCATCACGCCCGCCGACATCCTGCGCATTAAAGGCCCCACAGCCGTGCAGGACTATATCGTGAACGAAGTCCAGTCGGTCTACCGCCTGCAGTCCGTGTCAATCAACGATAAGCACTTCGAGGTTATCGTTCGCCAGATGATGCGCAAGGTGAGAATCCTTGACCCGGGCGACACACGCTTCCTCGAAGAGCAAGTGGTGGACAAACGCGACTTTATGGAAGAGAACGACCGCATTTGGGGTAAGAAGGTTGTCATCGACGCCGGTGCCAGCACCGACGTTGAGGCCGGACAAATCATCACCGCCCGCAAACTGCGCGACATCAACTCCACCCTCAAACGCCGCGACCTCAAAGTGGTTCAAGTGCGCGACGCCGTGCCCGCCACCAGCGAGCAAATCCTGCAAGGAATCACCCGCGCCGCTCTGCAAACCACATCGTTCATGAGCGCAGCCTCGTTCCAGGAAACCACCAAGGTGCTCAACGAAGCCGCCATCAACGGCAAGGTCGACTACCTCGAGGGAATGAAAGAGAACGTCATTACCGGTCACCTTATCCCCGCCGGCACCGGCCTTCGTGAGTATCAGACGCTCACCGTGGGCAACAAGAGCGAGATGGACCTGACCAGCCTCATCACCGACGACGCACTCATCCTTGACGACGAACCCGCAGCGAAGTAATCTTCACAATAGCCTATATGTTGGTAAATCCACGCGTCAAACTTCGACGCGTGGATTTATTTGTGGGAAATTTATGGAATCTATGGGAAATATTGTAAAAAAAAGAAAAATATTTTGCCAATCCGGATAATAGCAGTAATTTTGCACTTGGAATCTTAGCGAAGATTCCATGTTGAGGCCGACGTGTTCGGCCCGAAAAAGTTACATAAAGTAGCGTTCTTGTTTTATCTTGTCTCGAAATTCGCCAAATTTTCAACCTAAAGGATAGACAGCAACGCTCACACGCGCCTATATAACGCCCTCCATGCTGAGGGAATATATATCAGGCATGGTGTGGGTCAATGTTTATTTTAGGTGGGCGTTTGGCGATGCCTCGAGATAGTAAACAAAGAAAGTCCCACACTGCTTTTTTCTTTCATTCAAATCCTTCAAAAAACAATGCCGATTGCCGGGACTTCATGAGGCGACCGAGAAACATCATGAAACAAATTGTTAAACTCCTGAGCATGCTGTGCCGCAAGGCGCATCTGCCGGCGGTCGCGCTGTTGGCCCTCATGAGCGGCCTCGCCACCCACGCCGACGTGGCTATCAACGAAATCACCTTCCCCGACGAGAATTTCCGCAACTTTATCCTCAGCCAGTCCTATGGCGCCGATGGCTTGCTCACAGACGCGGAAATCGCGAGCGTGAAAATTATCGATTGTGATTGGCAACGAATCGGCTCGTTGACAGGTATCGAACACTTCACCGCGCTTGAAATTTTACGTTGTTATTACAACTACTTTCAATCCCTTGATCTCAGCAAAAACACCGCGCTTAGAAGATTATATGCCGCTTTCAACAACCTTAAAAGCATTGACGTGAGCAAAAATACCGAACTGCGATATTTAAATCTGTATTCTAATTTAGAATTAAGCAAGCTGGATGTGACAAACAACAAGAAACTCACCTACCTTCAGTGCGCCCTAACACATTTGCCTTCGCTTGACTTGAGCCAGAACACCGAGTTGGATACACTTGACGTGTCCCTCGGCATTTTGACAGAACTGGATTTCCGCAACAACACGAAACTCAGATACCTCAATTGCAGTAATAACCCGCTGACCTCGCTTGACGTGAGCCAGAACACGGAACTGAAAACATTACACTGTAGTTTTACCAACCTGACCTCGCTTGATGTGACAAACAACAAAAAACTGAACGCACTCTTCTGCTCAAATTCACCCCTGACCTCGCTTGACTTGAGCCAAAATCCTTTACTGACAAAAGTGCGTTGTCATAAAAACCAACTGACGGAATTGGATTTGACTAACAACACAAATTTAGATATTCTTGAATACTATGGGCAGACGCGCGAGTTGACCGCAGAGTCGGGAATTACCCCCGATGGCGAGCGGTTCTACTACCTGCGCCTTGACGACAACAACGACAACGACAAGTCCATCTGGAGGCGCATGACCGAGACCAACTTCGGCGGCGTGACATCGAAATTCGATCTCTCGCGGGTACTTGAGTGGACAACCGGCGGCACGGTTGTCAACGGGCAGAAGCGCGTGGCCACAACAGCCGGTTCCCTGAATCCTAAGGATGTGAGAGGCAAAATCCTCCTGCTCACCGATGTGATCGAGGATTCCGTCACCAAAACCGCCTCCGGCACGGTCAGTTACAAATACAATGTGAACAATTCCGTTACTCCGGAAGGCGATACAGAGTTTACACTCAAATGGAGCGCGCCTTTCTATGGTACGACACCCGATCCGACCTCGTTGGAACTGAACGAGAATCTGCTCCGTCTGCAACTCGCGCAAAGTTATCAGCTTAAGGTTGAAACGCCTAACGCGGGCGAGATTACCTGGACATCAAGCAACCCGCAGGCCGTTCAGGTGGACAACACCGGACGTGTAACCGCGCTCAAGAACGGCACCGCCATCGTTAAAGCCACAACGGCCAACGGACTTTCCGCCTGGTGCGGCGTGTGGAGTTACCTCCGTGGTGACCTGAACGAAGACAATAAAGTTGATGTGGCGGACCTGAACGAGGAATTAAACATCATAATTACCCAATAAATA
>CACYCT010000035.1 GCA_902772965.1 uncultured Bacteroidales bacterium
GACACACGCCCCCGCCGCTTCGCGGCACCCCCTCTAACTTAGAGGGGGAACTCAACCTTGCTGAAGGTCAGTGCGTTAGCAGTTCTCCCCTAAGTTAGGGCCAAGCGAGCGGAGCGAGCCAATAAGAAATGTTTGCCCGATAGGGCGCGGAGCGCCGAGGCATCTCCACACAAAACCGGCTATCGACACACAAGGCCGGCAACCGCTTCTTGATTCGGTTGCCGGCCTTGATGTCGGATACGGGGTCAATAGGCGAGGATAAGCCTTCGCGAGAGAGATTCGTAGAGGTTATATCCCGGGGCGATGGTAACGCCGAGGTTGCCGTCGAGGGGGTCGGAGGCGGCACTGTAGGAGTAGATGTATCCGCCGTTGATGATGACTGAGGCATCCGACTTGATGCCTTTGGGCGCGGCGAGGCCTTTGACACCGGTTGTGACGATGGTTATCGAGCCGGCGTTAATGGTCAGGTTGTATCCGGTGTTGATACCTTTTCCGCCCTCGCCGGTGGATTTAATGCGGAGTATGCCGCCGTTAACGGTCATGATACTGTCGGCTTTGATACCGGCGCACGATGACGTGTCGGCCGGGGCGATGTCGGTGGCGGGAGTGATGGAGCAGCCGCCGGAGGTAAGCAGGGTGGTGCGTCCGCCGTTGAACGCGACGAAACTGTCACACTTGATGGCTTTGTATCCGTTGCCGGAGGTGGTGATGTTGAGCACGCCGCCGTCGATGTAGATGCCGTCGTTGACTTTGATGCCGTGACCGGCGGCGGAGGTGATGTTGAGTTTCGCTCCCGGACGGATGCGCAGGTAGTCGTCAGAGACAAACGCGTGGCGCACGTTGGCGTTGACATTAAGCGTTCCTTTACCGCTGAGCAGGATTTGCCCTTCGCTGAAGAGTGTTCCTTTCTGGTCTTCGCCGACGACGTCGGTATAGGCGGTTCCGTCGGCGAGTGTGTTGGTTGTCCCGTCGGCGAGCACGAGGTAGAGCGATTTGCCGCACTGGTTGTTGATGGGCGCTCCGTTGGGGTTGGTCAGGCTCACGCCGTTGAGGGTGAGTTTGAATTTGCTCTCGGAGTAGATTTTGAGCGATCCGTTGGAAGACGTTCCTGTGATGACGTAGTTGATGCGTGAGGATGTGGAGTTGATGGTCACGTGCGCTCCGTCGGTGGTATACCGCACGCGGTTGGTGTTGCCCGACAAGGTTGCCTGTTCGCCGTCATAGGCGATGTTGATGGTGTAGTCCCAGGGGGAGTTTTCCTCGTAGTCGTTGTAGTCGGGGTCGAGGACATCGGTGGGCGGCGTGTCGGGGATCTCGTCGAGTGCGGTGAAGTCGAGTTCGATATCGACGGGCTTGATGGTGTCGGTGTCGCCTCCGCTGCCGTCGATGATTTTGCTCATGTCGGTATCGTCGTTGACACAGGCGGCGAGGCAGAGCAGCAACAGTGCCGGCAGGATATATCTGATGGATTTCATATTGGTTACGCGTTGATTATGTGGCGGTTAGAATTTGAATTTGTAACTCAGTCCGAGCATGTGGCTGTTGGGTTCGTCCTCCTCTTCCTTTTTGTCGTTCACGTACTGGTACTGGTAGTAGAGCGTGAACTCGTGTTTCTTCATCAGGCTGTACTCGCATCCGGCCTGGTAGCGCGACTTGAAGAGTCTGAGGTCGTTGAAGAGTTCGGCGGAGACGTAGGGTTTGAACTTGCATTTGGGTATGTCCCATGCGGCTTTTAGGCGCGAGCGGAGCACGTGCGAGTGCTTCGAGACCACGTCGGTGTTTTCCCAGTAGGCGTTGTCGAAGTCGTATCGCCTGGTGGTGCGCAAGGGGCGGTAGGTGTACCGGTATCTTTCCCGCAGGGAGAGGTCGACGCGTCCGATACGGTATGAGCCGGTGAGCGAGACGTTGAACCGGTGGCTTGTACAGTAGTAAGAGGGGCGCCAGTTGTTGTAGTTCCCGTCGGGGTTGTAGGTGATTTTCTCGGGCCGGTTGTTGACCAGCAGTTGGTATCCGAGGTCGGCTTTGAGCCATTTGGTGATTTTGTGGTCGGCTGTGATTCCGACGGAAAACCGGTCGACGGTCCGGAAGTCGTTTCTCGACCGGAAATCGGCTTCGACTTCGATGCTGGTTTTTTTGTTGAATTTTTTCTCTACGGCAACGCCGAGTATGAGCCCGGTGTCGTCTTTGGCGGTGGCGGCAAGGGTGTTGGCAAGCAGCACCACGGCGAGTAGGATTATTTTACTTCTTCCCATTGTTCGCGTTTTAGTTTGATGGTGTTGTCGATGTCGTTTTCTGTTGTTTGGTTATTTGGTTGTTTGTAGTAGATCCGGATCAGTGCGGTGTCGCGCAGGAAGTCGATTGAGCCGATGTCGACGCGTGTGATTTCCAGGCCGAGGCGCTGGCGGAGGTCTTCGAGCAGTTGCTCGCGGGTTTCGGGCTTGATGAGCGCGATGCGGTCGTACTGGATGAGTTTCGAGCGCTCGGCTTTTCGGAGCAGGAAGTGCTCACAGAGCGCCACGGAGGCGATAACCACAACGTTGGGCAGCAGGAACTCCCCTATGGAGATTGACGATGCGAGGGCGTTCACCACGGCGAGGCAGATGATGCTGAACAGGTAGGTCATCTCGCGCACGGGCATGGCGTCGGTGCGGTATCTCATGATGGAGAAGATGCCGAACAGGCCGAGTCCGATGCCGATTCCGGTTTTTCCTTTCAGGTCTTCGAGCACGTAAATCATGAAGTATACAAGGAAGTATATCACGATTCCGATGAGCATGAAGGTGAAGTAGAAGTCGCGCCGGCGGCTTTTGCGGTAGTATAGGAAGTGGACCATGAACCAGACGACGAGGGTGTTCATGAGGAAGTCGCCGAGCATGAGGTGTCCGAATTTACCGGTGGTAAATAATTGCTGGAGAAGAAAACTGATGTTATTCATAGCAGTGGTTATGGGCATTGAGGGTTGATTATTGCATAATTCTCTCTACGTAGCGGAGCCGCTCTTTAAAGCGGTTCTGCTTCTGTTGAGGGTTGGTCATGGCGAGTCCCATGCAGTATTTGCTGAATCCTTGCGGGAAGATTCTCAAATCAAGCAACATCTGCAGCACGGGGGAGTGCTGGAGCCCGTCGCGTTTAAGTTCTACAACGGCGAAGTTGCCCATGTGCAACTTTCTGCCGGTGATTCGGTTGACGAATCGCAAGTCGGTGTCGATGGTAAGCCGCTCGGTTCGCGCCTGGTTGACGAGCGTGATGCGGCTGAATCGGTTTTCAATCACGGGAATGAGTTCCCGGTGGTCGCACACGCGCAGACGCTCGCTGAGAAAAAACGCCGCCTCGCCCTCCGCGGAGGTTATCTGTGCGTCCCAACTGTCGGCCTGCGAGCCGAGTACGTTGATGCGTTTCTTATGTGTCCGACGGTGGTTGTCCTTCGTTTTCACCTCGAGGAAGTGGAGGTCGGAGTCCACATACGAGCGAATGCGCACTTTTTGCCGGTTGAGGTGGCCGTTGTGGTGCGCGGTGTACATCGTCATCTCGGGGGTGTCGTAGTAGATGGTCTGATAGGGCGCGATGAGGTTGCCGTCGGTTTGCTGCACATGGTAACTCTGCCGGGCCATCTCCATCAGCAGGCACAGCCGATCAACCGAGGTGACAAATTTGGTGTCAATACGGTTCATCAACTTCACGGCGCTCATCTGCTGCAGCGTGATGGTGGGGAATTGTGATAGAATCGACTGAATCATAGTGCTATGCGGGGATTGATGACGGTGCAGGAATCCTCTGTTGACAGTCTTAGTGAGGAACTGCCAAACATAAAACGGCGAATATACCGAAAAAATTGTGCCTTGAGGTGTTACATTAAAATTACAACCACTCGCGCGCCATAGACTTTATTGCGCCGAAAGCATGATATCCACAAGGATGTTCAGGTCGCTGATGTCGACTTTTCCGATATTACCGTTAAGGTAGGCGCGTTCGCCGTAATTCTCGGCAGAGTCAAGTCCAAGGAGGATGTCGATCATCGTGTTGAGGTCGCTCACGTCAATCTTTCCATCGCCATTGATATCACCGGTGGCGATGACGGGCGTGGTCGTTTGGGTGTTGGTGAACTCAAGGTAGGCCAGCGAGGTCAAGGGCACGGCGGTGGAAGTGCCGCCGGCGGGAGTGACAACGGCTTTGCCGCTATTGAATGTGATCACAAGACCATCGGCGGCAAACTGGGTGATACCGTTTTGCGAGTTCACGAAGTTCAGAAAGTTATACGTGTCGGCGTGGGCGGAAAAACCTGCCACTGCAAGCACGAGTATGACGAGGATCTTTTTCATATTGTCGGAGTTTATGGGGTAGGTACATTCTTGTTGACGCCACAAATTTAGAGAAAACCTGAAAATATACCAAAAACTATTCAGCAAAAGTTATACTTTTCTCAACCTAATTTGTTTTTTGGGCGGCCATGCCCCCGACACGCGCAGCCAACTTCCCCGACACGATTGCCGGCGGTTGAAGAAAAAATAGTAACTTTGCGGCGATGAAACAGGAACCGAAAAATATCTGCGTGTTCGCGGCCTCGAGCAACAGCGTGAGCGACACCTTCGCCGACGCCGCGCGCGTGCTGGGCGCGCTCATCGCCCGACGGGGCTGGACTGTGGTCAACGGCGCCGGAGCGCAGGGACTGATGCGCGCCGTGAGCGACGGTGCGCTCGACGCCGGAGGGCATGTGCGCGGCGTGATTCCCAAGTTCATGGTCGACAACCGATGGGACTACGACCGGCTGCCAGAACTGATCATCACCGCCGACATGCACGAGCGGAAGCAACGCATGGTGCTCGACTCCGACGCCATCATCGCGCTCCCGGGAGGAATCGGAACGCTCGAGGAACTGCTCGAAGCGCTCACGTGGCGGCAACTCGGAATCATCTCCCAGCCGATTGTGATTCTCAACACGGACGGTTTTTTCGATCCCTTGTTCGCCGTGTTCGACCAATGCGTCAAAGCCGGTTGCCTCAAACAAGCCCACACCGCCCTGCACGCCACAGCCACCACACCCGAACAAGCCGTCGAAACCATCGAGCGCCTGCTGCGGCAACCGCCACAACCGCACACGTCAAAATACGACTGACCCCCACCACCCAAGCCTATGCCAAACCAAGTGCTCAACCGCGTAAACACCACCACCGTCGACACCACCCATGCCGACACGCCCCAGCACGTCTACTACGCGCCCAGATTCGAGCACGGATTCAACACACCCATCGTCGACACCATCGCCCCCCAACAGCCACCCGCGATGGCGCACATCGAGCCGCCCACGCCGGTAAAACCCGACGCGGCGGCACACGCGCTCGTACACAACAGCCCCACCATGGCCACCCTGCTCGCCGCAGTAATCTTGATTATGGTGAGTTACCGCTCGGGATACAAATACATCGAGAACTTTTTCCACAACATGTTCTCCATCCGCCGCCGCGAGAGCCTGTTCGCCAACCGGACCGTCAACGAGACACGCGTGCTCTCGGCACTGATTTTCCTCACCTGCGTCTGCGAGGGCATCCTGGCCTACTTCGGCATCAGACACTTGCAACCCGACCTCGCCGCGCCCATGCAGGCCTCCCCCGGGAAATACGTGCTCGCGCTCTCGGCAACGGGATTACTGTTCTACCTGGTTCAACTCGCGCTGTTCCGACTGCTCGGATACATCTTCTCCGACAAAATATCAACCAAACTCTGGCTCGACGGATTCAAGGCCTCACAGTCGCTGCTCGGACTGCTGCTGTTTCCGGTAGTTGCCCTGCTTTTAGTCTTTCCCGCCTTTGGCAAATCGCTTTTAATAATAGGTGTAGTACTCTATTTCAGTGCCCGGATCGTGTTTCTCAGCAAAGGTTTTAGAATTTTTTACAGCAATTTGCTCTCCCACGTCTATTTTTTGTTGTACCTTTGCGGCGTCGAAATCGTGCCGTTAGTTCTTCTATGGGCCGGCGCGTTCATTTTATGCTATCAATTGTAGCACATAACCCAACATTCCTGACACACCCAACATGAAGCGAATTCTGGTTTCCCAACCACAGCCCGCGTCGAATAAGTCGCCTTATTACGACTTAAGCAACCGCTTTGACGTAGAAGTCACTTTCCGCTCCTTTATCAAGGTTGAAGGCCTGACCGCCCGCGAGTTCCGCCAGCACAAAGTGTCCATTCCGGACTTCACCGCCATCCTGCTGACCTCGAAAACCGCCGTTGACCACTTCTTCCGCCTTTGCGAAGAAACACGCTACAGCGTACCCGACACGCTCAAATATTTCTGCGTCAACGAATCCATCGCACTCTACCTGCAAAAATACATCACCTACCGGAAACGGAAAATCTTCTTCAGCGAAACAGGACGGCCGGAAGACCTCGTGCCCGTAATACAAAAGCACAACAAAGAAAAATACATGCTCCCCGTGAGCGAGACCTTCGCCGACGACAAGGCAAACACACTCGATGAACACGGCATCCAGTACACAAAAGCTATCATGTTCCGAACCGTGAGCAACGACTTCCAGCCCGGCGAGAAACTCGACTACGACATCATCATCTTCTTCAGCCCGCAAGGCATCAAAACCCTGCTCAACAATTTCCCCGACTTCGTGCAGGGCGACATCGCAATCGGCGCTATGGGACAAAACACCATCGAAGCCATCAACGAGGCGAACCTCAGACTCGACATCACAACCTCACCCGAAGCACCCTCCATGGTAGCCGCAATACAGCAGTTCATCCTGAAAAAATACCCCGAACTCGAAAAAGAAGACTAATCCACACTTCACCAGATATACCATCCCACGTGCCCTATAATCAAACCGACGACATAGGGCACGAATTGTATAAGACAACACCCGCAACATGCCTCGACCGATACTACACATGAAAGGACTTCGGCTCTACAAGCAAGAGAAACTATGCGGACAAACACGCATCGACACCCTCTTCAACACAGGCCAAAGCACCATCGCATTCCCTCTCAGAGCAGTATTCCGATTCCGCGAGGCCGACAACCCGCCGGCAAGATTCCTTGTCACCATACCGAAAAAGAAAATCCGCCACGCCGTGCAGCGCGTACTGCTCAGAAGAAGAACACGCGAGGCATTCCGGCTGCTCAGGCACAAATACCTCTACCCCACTCTCTCGCAAACACGACAATCGGTCGACATCGCACTCATATACCTCGACAACCACATCGCTAACTACCAACTCATCGAGCAGCAACTCGACACAATCCTGCAGCGAATCACGCAAGCCATTCCGCACGCCGACACACAACCATGCGACACATCAGAAACCTCATAACCAAACTGCTCATCCTGCCCATCAGAGGTTACCAGCGGTTCATCTCACCGCTCACACCGCCCGTGTGCCGGTTCACACCCACCTGCTCCAACTACGCCATTCAAGCCATACAGAAACACGGCCCGCTGCGCGGAACATGGCTCGCCATCAAGCGCATCGCTCGTTGCAACCCCTGGGGAGGCAGCGGATACGACCCCGTGCCATGAACCCGATCATCAACATCCACGCGCACCAGCCCGCGCCCGACGCCATCCTCAGCCTTGAGCCGGCGCAGTTCAATCCATCACCCGGACAGAACTACAGCGTGGCCATACACCCATGGAACACCGGAAACGTCACGCAAGCCGACATCGACCTGCTGCGCCAGGCGGCACAACACCCGCAAGTGGTCGCCATCGGAGAAACAGGCCTCGACCGCCTCAGAGGGGCCGACATCACCACACAACGACACATCCTTCAAACACACATCCAACTGGCCGAACAACTGCGCAAACCGCTCATCATCCACCTCGTGCGCGCGACAGCAGAACTCCTCGACGAACTGAGGCAAACCACCATCACGACCCCGGTCGTCATCCACGGATTCCGCGGCAAACCAGCGGTGGCCAATCAACTCATCAAAGCCGGTTGCCTCCTCAGTTTCGGCGAGCGTTTCAACCCCGAATCACTCGCGATAGCATTCCCCGGACACTTTCTGCTCGAAACCGACACATCAACCCTGACCATCAGCCAGATCGCCCAACGGGTCGCCGACACGCTACAACTGCCCCCCGACACCGTGCTCCGCGCCGCGGCCGACAACGCGGCCCGGGTGCTTTCATATGGAGGATTCTGTACGGGTTGAAAACCGGCACCATCCACAGCCCACTTTTATCTTATTTTCACGCGCATTGACGCCGGAGCGATTGGATTACGCCCTGAAAGAAAAAAAGAAAAACAACCCGGTCATCAGCAGAAATTTCAAAATAAAATTATATCTTTGCGGAATAATTGCCATCCGCACCCACATGACAACAACATATCGGACAACAGCCATCAACAACCGGAGATATTTAGGAAATAAATATCGTCTGCTGCCCTTTATTCAAAAAGTTGTCGCCCAGAATACGGACAACATTCACATATTTGCAGACTTATTCGCTGGGACAGGTGCTGTTTCATCCGCTTTTACAGACAAGCAGATTATCACGAACGATATTCTTTATAGCAACTTTTTAGCCAATTACGCCTGGTTTGGTTCTGAACATTACGACTCAGACAAGGTGATAGAACTCATCATGACGTATAACGCCATCATAGTTGAGCAGGAAAATTATATGTCCGTCACATTCGGAGATACATTTTTCAGTCGTGCTGACTGCCGAATAATCGGTTTTATCCGCGAAGACATTGAGCATAAAAGATCAAGCGGACAAATCAACTCCCGTGAAAGCGCGATATTAATCACATCTTTGCTTTATGCGATGGACAGGATAGCCAACACTTGCGGCCATTACGATGCCTTCCGGCAAGGTGTCACATTCGACAGGCACATAGAATTATCCGTCCCCCAGGCCTCAAACGACAATCACCCCCGCAACGCATGTTACAACGAAGACATTAACGTGCTCGCACCCAGAATAGAAGCGGATTTGGTTTACCTCGATCCTCCGTATAATTCCCGGCAATATTGTGATGCATACCATGTGCTTGAGAATGTTGCACGCTGGCAAAAGCCTCCGGTAAAAGGAGTGGCGCGAAAAATGGACCGCTCCGGACTGAAAAGCGCGTACTGCACCACCAAAGCGACTGAGGCATTCCGAGAACTGATACGCGCCATCAATGCCCGATATATCTTATTGTCCTACAACAATATGAGCAAAAAAGGCAACGAGCGCTCAAATGCCAAATTAACCGATGCCGACATTATGGAAATTCTTTCGGGAAAAGGGGAAGTTCAGGTGTTTTGCGAAAGTTACAAGGCGTTCACCACCGGCAAGTCAAGTATCAGCGACAATGCCGAACGACTATTTCTTTGCACATGCAGATAGCCTCCTATGCAACCGATACAGTCTCCCCTGAACTATACCGGAGGTAAGTACAAATTACTGAAACAAATCTTACCGCTATTTCCCGAGCGAATCAACACTTTTGTCGATTTGTTTTGCGGCGGAGCCTCTGTGGGTGTGAACGTGGAGTGCAATCACGTTGTCTTTAACGACATTAGCACTCCCATTATCAGATTACTGCAAACATTCCAACGGCTAAAACCAACGACCATTTTCAACAAAATCCAGCATATAATCCAAACCTATCAACTATCCGACTCGTCCCGCTTCGGATACGAAACTTACGGCTGCGACAGTTACAAAGGATTAGGGCCGTATAATCAGAAACCTTTCCTGCAACTTCGAAATGACTTTAATCATGCAAGTAAGTTCGACAGTGATTACTATCTGATGCTGTACGTACTCATAGTCTATGCTTTCAACAATCAAATCCGTTTTAACAGCAGCGGAGCTTTTAATTTACCTGTCGGCAAACGCGATTTCAATCATAAAATGCAAGCAAAATTGAAATCTTTTGTTGAACGGCTTAAAACCATTGACTGCACTTTCAGCAATCGGAATTTCATAGAAATACCCATAAATCATCTCACAGACAACGATTTCATCTACCTTGACCCTCCCTACCTGATTACCTGCGCCACCTACAACGAAAATAATGCTTGGAATGAGCAACAGGAATATCAATTATATGAATTTGCAGACACACTGAACCGGCTTCATATCCGGTTTGCATTATCTAATGTCTTGAAAAGCAAAGGGAAAGAGAATCAAATTCTCCAACAATGGCTCAACAATCGCAACTATACCTGCCACCACTTGAAATTTGGCTACGCCAATTCCAACTATCAAACAAAAGACAAACAATCACAAACCGATGAAGTCTTAATAACAAATTATTAAACCTATGAACTACAGAAAAATAAGTTATCAGAGTTTTCTATGGAAAATCGGAACAACTTCGTTCAGAACCCGAGAGTTCAACCGAAAAACCGAGTGGCAACTGCAATTGCTTGACTCCTTCTGGTCGCAACCGGAAAACTCGGAAAACAATTGGGAGGGAAATCCGTCGTTACAAGAACGATACTACGATTGGTTGCATCAAAACCTCTTCACCACAGGCAGCGAGCCAAATAAAGCCAAGGCTGCACGCGAGAAAAGCAGCGGATTGGTGGACTTGGGCTTGATTGACAACAATCGTCACCTTACAGAGGCCGGCCGATACTTACTGCATTTATCACAGAATCAAGACTTCTTTGAGAAAACACAACTGGGAATCTCCAAAGATGCCCAATTATATTTGACACAATTACTTAAACTTCATTCAGAAGTTGAACAATCCCCCATAAGACCTTTAATTATCATCATTCGACTTCTTACACATTTCCAATATCTGACCTATGAGGAGTTTCGTTACCTTGCCCCTCTATGTATTTCTCAAAACACAACAGAAATAATCATTACGAAGATTGAGGAACTTCGGAATGGCATAACGACTATCGACAAAATTATCGAAATGATCCTGTTGTCAAGAAATAATTACCAAGATGGACTTTCACAATTTTGTGGGAACGAGTACTCTCCCGAACTGTTACTTTCTGTTTCGATGAACCGCAAGAGTGGTGGTTATGACAAAGATTATATCGCTTTTTACGAGGAACTTCATGCCGTATATGTAGATCATGACCCATCCAGAATATTGCCTCTTGCCCAAGCGCTTTCCAAAATCCCCACAGCGACAATGTGGAGACAAATTTTATTTGACACCACAAGTATAGCCGCTATCGAGAATGCCCCCGAATTGCACTTACTCCCCATAACGGCAGACAATGAAACCGATTTCCGTAAATTCTTTTTCACGACCATGCACGTGTTCAAGGCCAAGTTGACGCTCAAAGACTACTTTGACCTAAATCGCCGCTATCTTGGCATGACGAACTGCTTCATCTTCGAAGATGACAAAGTACGTCTCGACATCGTCCCTAACGCTTTCTTCTCCAATTCAATCGACCTATTGTATCAGCAGGCATTCCAGACATCGGAATTGCTCCCGTCATTTACACAATTACACGAAATATGCGCTGCGCTTACCTTTGATGAAAACCGGATTCTGGAACATATCAATCAAAATCTCAACCTTTCCATCACTTCCATAGAGCAAGCCTATGACGAAGTGGAGCAAATCCGATACAAACGATTTGACCAACTCATTGACAGCAAATTCACAAACCAAACGCTCATCCGGCTACTTTCCCTATTCGACAACCGAAGCGACAACGAGATAATGGCCTTAGTGACAAATAACGCTGATGTGCCAACAATTTTTGAATACGTTTTAGGAATCGTTTGGTACAAAGTAAGTCAACGGAAAGGACGCATTCTCGACTATATGAAGTTGTCGCTGGACACAAATTTATTGCCTATCAGTCATGCTGTGGGAGGTGAGGCCGACATCGTATATGAATATGAGGCTTGCGCGCATTATCCGGCACATGCCCTGTTGCTGGAAGCCACTCTGGCCGACAGCACAAACCAACGACGAATGGAAATGGAACCCGTTTCACGTCATTTGGGTAACCATTTGTTAAGCACTAAAAACCTCAATAGCTATTGCATTTTTGTCACCTCCTATTTACACATTAATGTTATCGGCGATTTTATGAACCGCAAGCATACAATATATTGCAACCCGCAAAATGAGAATGATTACATCGAAGGTATGAAAATCATTCCTATCTCAACTGCCGATTTGCGTGAGATAATCTCTCATAATATTCACTACAACGAGATATATAACCACTTCGATCTTGCATATAAAGCCATTGAAAAGCACCCAAAAAAATGGTACGACAACTTTGTCAAAGTAGAGAATTCAAATCTGATTCAACCCACTGATGGTATCTTACAATAACTTTAAGATATTGCGCGGCGACACCATGCGACTGCTTGCCGAGAATGCACAGCAGGTGGATATGATATTCGCCGACCCTCCGTACTTCCTCTCGAAAGGATTTACGATGAGGGTGAAAGGGCGCGTCAAATGCTTTGACAAAGGAGATTGGGACAAGGAAAGACCGCTTGCCGAAATCAACAAGTTCAATATGGAATGGCTCTCTCTTTGTCGTGACTGGCTCAAAGAAGACGGAACAATATGGGTGAGCGGAACATACCACAATATCTATTCTGTAGCAAACTGCATGGTTGAGTTAGGCTACAAGATACTGAACATTGTCGTTTGGAATAAACCTGACGCTCCCCTGACTTTGTCAGATGCCCATTTCAACTTTTCTGCGGAATACATCATCTGGGCCCGTAAGTCCAAAAGCAAACGCCATTATTTCAACAATGAACTTATGAAGCAACTCAATGGCGGCAAGCGAATGAGCGATGTTTGGAATATTCCCACAACCGGATTGTGGGAGAAGTCTCAGGGCAAACACCCGACGCAGAAACCCTTGCGCCTGATGTACCGCATCATCCTGTCATCAACACACGAGGGCGACACCATTCTTGACCCATTTGCAGGTAGTTGCACAACAGGCATCGCTGCAAACCTGCTTGGGCGAAAATTCATCGGCTTTGACCAAAGCGAGGAATTTCTTCAACTTGGCTTACGCCGCCGGCAAGAAATAGAGAACCCCGCTATTGCCGCCAAATATCTTCGCAAAATGAGCGAGAACCCTAACGAAGTCATGGTCATGGTAAACCATGCTCGCAAGGAGTTAAAAGCAAAGATGATTGAAACCGGCATATGTTACCTACGCGCCGGAGACAGCAAAGGCTCTCTGCTCGTAACTCCGGGATTTGAGCGAATGCAGTATGTGCTCCTGCACACAGGCGGAAATGACGCGCAACTTTACCGCCTGAAAACAAAAGGACATTTCCAAATCTGGACTGCCGAAACTTTGCGTGAGCATGGGTTCTCGCCTGAACACGCGCCGTACTATGTGGTGCTCCTTTTTGACAACTCAACACCTATCGAGTTCAACAAGAAAGTGAACCTCCAGCAGCAACTCAACACCTATCGGGCGAAAATCCGGCCGCTAAGCGATTTTACCGGGATTAAATAAGTGTGGAGGCCATAGGACTGTCGGCAAGCGCCGCGGCCGACAACGCGACCCGGATGCTTTCATGAAACATGCACTTGCACAAACCGGCGGAAATCACTACCTTTGCGCCATTGATTAACCATTTTTACCTCCCGACAATGAAAAAACTACTACTTATGTGCGCCATTATCTCAGGCTCCCTGATCGCGGCTCACGGCCAAAACAACTACCCAAAGGCCAAACGCGTCGACACGGTTGACAACTACTTCGGCACAGCCGTGCCAGACCCCTACCGATGGCTCGAAGACGACCGGAGCCAGGAAACAGCGCAATGGGTACAGGCGGAAAACAACATCACTTTTGACTACCTCAGCAAAATACCTTTCCGCCAAGACGTGAAAAAACGAATCACCGAACTGGCCAACTACGAAAAACGCTCCGCGCCATCGAAAGTGAAAGGACGGTACTACACCTTCCGTAACGACGGCCTGCAAAACCAGAGCGTGCTCTATGTGCAAGACCGCCTCGACGGACCGGCAACCATGGTGCTCGACCCGAACAAACTCTCTTCCGACGGCACCGTCGCACTCGCCTCGACAGCCATCTCACACGACGGACGATACCTCGCATACGTCATCTCACGGAACGGCTCTGACTGGAACGAAATCTTCGTGCTTGACCTCACCACCGGAAAAACTCTCGAAGACCACATCCTCTGGGCCAAATTCACCGACGTGCAATGGCTCGGAGACGGGTTCTTCTATTCCGCCTACGAAGCCCCCGAAGACGCCAAAACGTCGAAAAACGAGTTCCACCACGTGAAATACCACAAACTCGGAACGCCGCAAGCCGACGACTACATCGAGTTTGAATCAAAAACCAACCCGCTGCTGTTCCACCAGGTCACCGTCACCGACGACGAGCGGTACATCTTCGCCTGGGTCTCCGACGCCGTGGGCAACCAACTCTACGTCAAAGACCTCAAAGACCGAAACCCGCACTACCGCCTCCTCGCCGGAGAAATGGAATACTACCACAACCTCATCGGAGTGGACAACGGACGCGCCTACGTGATGACCAACGAGAACGCGCCCAAATGGAAAATCACAGCCTACGACCTGAGCCAAGCCCGACCGGCGGCAACCGACTTCGTGCCCGAAAAGGAATGGGTGCTCAGCGACGTCAACATTGCTAACCACAAATTCATCCTCACCTACGACCGCGACGCGTCAAGCCACCCCTACGTCTACGACGCCAACGGCAAACAGATCGCCGAAATCAAACTCCCCGCACTCGGCTCCGTGGGATTCAGCACGAAGAAAGACGACCCCGAGGTGTTCTACTCCTTCGCCAGTTACGTCTTCCCCACCTCGGTCTACTCCTACGACCTCAACACGGGCAAGTCCACACTCGTGTTCCGCCCCAAAGTGGCCCTCGACCCGAGCCAATACGTCACCGAGCAAGTGTTCTACCCCAGTCGCGACGGCACGAAGATTCCCATGTTCCTGGTGTACAAGAAAGGACTCAAGCGCGACGGCAAACGCCCCGTGTTCCTCTACGGATACGGAGGTTTCAACGCCTCGATGAACCCCTCGTTCAACTACTACCGCACCCCCTTCGCCCTGATTGAGAGCGGCGGAATCGGAGCCTTCACCTGCCTGCGCGGCGGCGGTGAGTACGGCGAGCAGTGGCACAGAGCCGGAACAAAGTTGCAGAAGCAGAACGTGTTCGACGACTTCATCTGTGCGGCCGAATGGCTTATCAAGCAACGCTACACCCGCGCCGGAAAAATCGCCTGCAACGGAGCAAGCAACGGCGGACTGCTCGTGGGAGCCGTCGTCAACCAGCGCCCCGACCTGTTCGGAGCCGCAGTGCCGCAAGTGGGCGTGATGGACATGCTGCGCTACCACCTGTTCACCATCGGCTGGAACTGGGCCGACGACTACGGACGAAGCGACGAATCGCCCGAAATGTTCCGATACCTGCACAAATACTCACCCCTGCACAGTATCCGTAACGACGGCACGCCTTACCCGCCCATCATGATCACCACCAGCGACCACGACGACCGCGTCGTGCCCGCCCACTCCTTCAAATACGCCGCACAACTCCAGGCATCAAACACCGGACAAGCCGTCAAACTTATCCGCATCGACACCAACGCCGGACACGGAGCCGGAAAACCCATCTCAAAAGTCATCGACGAGTACACCGACATCCACTCGTTCATCCTCTACAACCTCGGAGTCAAATACCAATATTCCAACAAATAACCAAAAACTATGATTAAACATTTCCTTCTCAGTGTCTTCGCGTTGACTTGCCTCACCAACGCGGCACAGACCACGCTCACATCACTGTTCAGCGCAACAGAAGCCTCCACAGCCTACTACCACCAGGGATGGGACAGTGAAGACGACCTCAACACGTGGACCTACACCTCCACATCCGCCAACACATGGCAACTCCGAGCCACACCCACCACCTACGGCGCGGTGCCATTCACCGTCGTCGAGCCGGAAAGCAAATACTCCCTCACCCTTGCCTACGGATCAAAACAACACGAAATCGCAACCTCGCCCGAAATCGCCATTCGAAACGGCTCAACGCTGGAGTTCTACTGCTTCGCCAACGCCGGTTTCCTCGTCTACGGCTCATGGAAACTCTATGTCATCGAAGGCGAGAGTCAAACACTGCTGCTCGACCAGTTCCAATGGGCGCAGGATAACGCCTACGACGGAGCGCGATGGGTCAAATACAACATCGACCTGGCCGAATACGCCGGAAAAACCGTCAAATTCTCCTTTGTATACGACGGCGACAATGGCGAAGACGAAGCCATCGACGGATTCCGAATCGTGCAGACCGACACATCCGACAACGCCAAAATCAACATCAACGAAGGCGAGCAAGTGCACTTCGTTGACCTCTCCGAAGGCGCCACCTCATGGCAATGGAACTTCGAAGGCGGACAACCCGCAACTTCCACCGAGCAGAACCCCGTGGTGACCTACGACCAGGCCGGAACCTACTCCGTCACACTCACCACAGGCAACGGAACCGCCACAGCCACCTCAACCCGAACCGGATACGTCAACGTGAAAGCCCAGGCACCCGTGGCTAAAATCGGCATGCCCGACGAGGCCTACCTCTCGCCATTCCGAGCCGCATTTGTGCCCACCGGCGTTCCCGTCACATTCCGCGACCTCTCAACCGGAAAACCCACCGCATGGGCATGGGAATTCCGGGGAACGACACCCCTTACCAGCACCGACCAGAACCCCACCGTCGTCTACGACAACCCGGGAACCTACAGCCTTATGCTCACCGCCTCCAACTCCATCGGAAGCAACACCGACGTACTCCTCTACGCCGTGCAGGCCGGCGGATCGCAGTACATCTGGAACATCGCACCCGAGGAAAACTCCTCGCTCGCGATGGTGGAAATGGGATGGTACGGCAACTATTGCGGAACCAACTGGCTCGGCATCACCGAGTTCGCCGAACACTTCGCCGCACCCCTCGCGCCGGCGCAAATCGACTCGGTCGCCGTCTACTTCGGTAAAACCACCTGCGCCTCCACCGACGCCGACATCACGCTCACCATCCGCAAGGCCGACGAGAACGGTATGCCCGGAGAACCAATCGCCTACTCCACCGTCAAAGCCGGACAACTCAAATACGACCCCGCTGAAGTGGTGGAAACCATCTGGCACTTCGACGAACCCGTGCGCGTCGACGGCGAGTTCTTCGTCACCCTCAGCGGATTCCCCAACAACGACGGCGACGACATAGCCGCGCTGCTCTGCCGACGCCCGCTGGGCGAGAAAAACACCGCCTTCCAATACGTGCTCGACACCGACGAGAGCGGATGGAACTACCTCGACACCGGCGCCTGGTATGAGAACACCGACGACCCCGTCTCCCTCGCGGTCTCGCCGATTCTCAATTACAACGTCACCCCGACAGCCATCTCCGGCACACGCTCCGACACGCTCATCAGCCGAAACGGAAACAGCCTCACCCTCGCCGAAGGTACAACGGCCGACGTTTACGACCTCGGAGGACGGCACATCATGCGCGTCAGCGCCGGAAACGCCAACCTCGACAACCTGCCCGCGGGAGTCTACCTGATCAACGCCCGCGACAACAACCGGACCCAAACGCTCAAAATCGTCAAGTAAACCGATACGCTGACCAACCAACCCATTGCCGGCCGAGGGATTCACGCCCCCGGCCGGCAATGACTTCATCACCGGACAACCTTTATCCAAAAAAATTGTTAATTGTCATGTTCGGGATAATCTTTGTACGCTTGATATAGACGGTGTTCGCTTGAATTTCAGTAATTTTGCGAACTCAAAAAA
>CACYCT010000036.1 GCA_902772965.1 uncultured Bacteroidales bacterium
CGCGTAAGCCGTGCCTCGAAGAGGAACTTTCGCTGCAAACAAGTGAAATGTTGTGGATACGGAGATAACGGATTCGTCGCAAAACAGACACCCCGGGCAGGTTCCTTGGAGAGGAACACCACCAGCCGTAATCCTTAACATACTCCACAGTCGCCCGCGCCTCAGGCGCTGATAATTCTGCGAACCGGTCCATTATATCCGTTGTTCTAATAAATTTAGGTGGGTTCTATAAAGCGGGTATTCTTTTTTTGAGGCTCTGCCTCGGATTGTGAGAAAAAAGTTGTACCTTTGTCGGTTCTAACAGACATTACCTAATGATAGAGGCCCGAAATATCGTGAAACGCTACGGAACGCTTGAGGTGCTCCGTGGCGTTGACGTGTCGATAGGCGAAGGCGAGGTGGTGGCGATTGTCGGTCCGAGCGGGGCCGGCAAAACCACTCTGCTTCAGATTATCGGCACACTCGACCGCCCCGACAGCGGCGTGGTGAGTTACGACGGAACCGATGTGCTCGCGCTCAAAGACCGCGAAATGGCCCGGTTCCGCAACCGGAACATCGGCTTCGTGTTCCAGTTCCATCAGTTGCTCCCCGAGTTCACGATGGTGGAGAATGTGGCGATTCCGGCGTTGATCGGCGGTGCCAACTCGCGTGACGCCTACGCGCGCGCCACCGAGTTGCTCACCCTGCTCGGCCTCGCCGACCGCCTCGCCCACAAGCCGGCCCAGCTCTCCGGCGGCGAGCGTCAGCGTGTGGCCGTGGCCCGAGCGCTGGTAAACAAACCCAAAGTCGTGCTCGCCGACGAGCCCAGCGGAAGCCTCGACACGGTGAACAAGCAGGAACTCCACCGCCTGTTCTTCGACCTGCGCGACCGCTTGGGGCAGACCTTCGTGATTGTCACCCACGACGAAGGCCTCGCCGCGATGTGCGACCGCGTGCTGCACATGCGCGACGGAATGATACAAACCGATTAACCCGCTGCCGGCCGAGTGATGAAACGCGTTATCCCACTGCTGCTCACGTTGGCGCTGCTGCCGGTTGTTGTCGCCTGTTCTGACGACGAGGTTGACAGCAGATACACCGATTATCGCTACGACATCGTGACCTACCTCGGCACCGACGGCACCACCGCGCGATTCGCCATGACCCCGCGCGAGGGAAGACCGACCATCACCCTGACGGCCGACATCGCCATCGACCCGCGCTACAAGGCCGGCCAGCGCATGTGGCTGCGCTACATGCCCGAAACCGGCCTGACCGACACCCTATGCCGGGTCACGGCCTATGCCGCCACCGCCGTGACCACCGACTCGCTGCGCTACAGCGTAAGGCCAATCGGCCACTACACCGCGCAAATGCAGCCCGTCGACCCGCTCAGCATCTGGCAGACAGGTGACTACGTCAACCTCCACTTCAAAGTGGAATACACCCCCAACAGCCGGCATTTCTACCTCCTGCTCGACAGCGCGAGCCGACATGCCGACACAGTGCGCACCTATCTGGTGAACAACACCTTCAACGACACACTCTACCACTGGCGTGAGGCCTACGCGTCGTTTTACATCGGAAGCGTTCTGCGGCAACCCACATGCCGGGTGCTCGACATCGCACTGACAAACCGGGACAACCAACTCCGACATTTCTATTTTAAACAGCAATAATTATGGCTAACGACAATCAAAAACAGAACCAGATCCAAATCGAAGTCCCCACCGATGAAATGCAGGGACGATATGCCAACCTGGCCGTTATCTCCCACGGCCCGAACGACTTCTTCATCGACATGGTGATGCTCGCGCCCAATATGCCCAAGGCCCGCGTGCAAAGCCGCATCATCATGACCCCCGAAAACGCCAAGCAACTGCTCATCGCCCTGAACGAGAACATCCAGAAGTATGAGTCCACCTTCGGCGAGATCACGCCCCGTCAGCCCCGCCGCAACGCCGACAATATCATGGACTTCCCCCTGCCCAAGGGACAGGCGTAAACAACCGGAACCGCCTCTGCTATGGACGCACTCTACCTATACAACACGCTCTCGCGCCGCAAGGAAGTGTTCAAGCCGCTGAACGAGGGGTTGGTGGGAATGTACGTGTGCGGCCCCACCGTCTATGGTGACCCGCACCTGGGCCACGCCCGCCCGGCAATCACGTTCGACATCCTCTTCCGCTACCTGCGCAAGTTGGGATACAAGGTGCGCTACGTGCGCAACATCACCGACGTGGGCCACCTTGAGCACGATGCCGACGAAGGCGAGGATAAAATCGCCAAGAAAGCCCGCCTCGAGCAACTCGAGCCAATGGAAGTGGCGCAATACTACACCCGCCGCTACCATGAGGCGATGAACCGGCTCAACGTGCTTCCGCCCAGCATTGAGCCGCACGCCACCGGACACATCCTTGAACAGGAGCAACTCGTGCGGGAAATTATGGACAACGGCTACGCCTACGAGAGCAACGGAAGTGTCTATTTCGACGTTGAGCGATACAACGCCGACCACCACTACGGACGCCTCTCCGGCCGCAACCTCGACGACACGCTCGACGCCAGCCGCGACCTTGAAGGCGTGGGCGAGAAGCGTAACCAGGCCGACTTCGCCCTGTGGAAGCGCGCACAACCCGAGCACATCATGCGCTGGCCCTCGCCGTGGAGCGACGGCTTCCCCGGATGGCACTGCGAGTGCACCGCCATGGGACGCAAATACCTCGGCCGGCACTTCGACATCCACGGCGGCGGAATGGACCTCGTCTTCCCGCACCACGAGTGTGAGATCGCGCAGGCCGTGGCCAGTCAGGGCGACGAGATGGTGCGCTACTGGATGCACAACAACATGATCACCATCAACGGCCAGAAGATGGGCAAGTCGCTGGGCAACTTCATCACCCTCGAGCAGTTCTTCACCGGCAAGCACGACAGCCTGAGTCAGGCCTACACCCCGATGACCATCCGCTTCTTCATCCTCCAGGCGCATTACCGCGGAACGGTGGACTTCAGCAACGAGGCCCTGCAA
>CACYCT010000037.1 GCA_902772965.1 uncultured Bacteroidales bacterium
GCACCCGGTGAAGAACCTCGATAGAGGTTGCAGTTCTTTAGCCCCACTTTGGGCGTGCGAGCGCAGCGAGTACGGCCTAAGTGGGGATGAGGGGGCGTGTCCGATACAAGCAAACGATACCAGCAAACCGAAGGGAGACGTATGTACAGAGCCCTTATTTCTCCCGCTCGATGATATAGCGGAATATCGTCCGGAGGGAATCTGCCGCGTCACCCGCCGGAAAAGAATCCAGCAACTCCGAAGCCTCGGCCTCAAGGGCACGCATCTTCTCATACGCGTAGTCGATGCCGCCGGCCTGACGGGCATAATCCACCAAAGCGGCAATCTCGTCGGTGGTGAGAATCTCTTTGCGGGCCAGTTGATTCATAGACGCGTGTAGCGGGTGGTCGGTCCGGCCAAGCGCATATATCAGCGGCAAGGTCACTTTCCCTTCACGAAGGTCGTTACCCGTGGGTTTTCCCACATGATTGTCGGCAATGTCATAGTCAAACGTATCGTCCTTTATCTGGAAAACAAGCCCCAACAAGCGCGCCCAGCGTGTCAACGCGTCGATATCCGTCCGCGTTCCGCCGGCGGCAAGAGCGCCTATCGTGGCGCAACTGACAAACAATGAAGCGGTTTTCTTCTCTATAATGGTGAAATAGCCCGGCTCGGTGATGTTACGCTGGCGTGCGGTGTCGTACTGCTGTATCTCGCCCAGCGAGAGGTCACTGCCCATCTGGGCCAGCGATTCCAACACGGCGGAGTTGTTGGTCTTCACCGCGCAACGCAGCGCGCCGGTGACGAAAAAGTCGCCCACCAGAACGGCGATGTGGTTGGTCCAGACACTGCTGATTGTGTCTCGCCCGCGGCGCTGCCGCGCCTGGTCTATCACGTCGTCGTGAATCAGCGAGGCGTTGTGCAGCAACTCTATAGCCGCTCCGCCATACAGAACCCCTTCGCTCACCTGACCCACCAACCGCGCGCAAAGCAACACCAACATCGGACGCAACTGCTTGCCCTTCACGCGCAAGTATTGCTCAACGATGGTGTTCATCAACGGCGTGTCGCTGCGAAGCGTGTCGCTGATGATGTCGTTCATGCGACGCAAATCGTCGCCAAGACTGGTCCGGATTTCTGATAATGATGCCATATTTGACGCTGCAAAATTAAGCATTTTTCGGCGGTTGTAGCCAAATTTCAGCGCTTTAATTTCCATATTCGACTATTTTGACCTAATTTTGGGGCATTATTCACGCTCCTATGAACCAAGACAAACTCCTTCTGCTCGACGCATACGCGCTCATCTTCCGCGCCTACTACGCTATGATCCGGAATCCGCAAACCACCTCAACCGGCATCGACACATCGGCCGTGTTCGGATTCGTCAACACGCTGCAAGACCTGCTCAAACACCGGCAACCGACTTTCATCGCCGTCTGTTTTGACCCCGCCGGACCCACTTTCCGGCACAAAGCATACCCCGAATACAAGGCCAACCGCGACAAAACGCCGGAAGGAATCCTCGTTGCCGTGCCGTACATCAAGCGCATTCTCGAGGCATACCACATACCCGTGGTTTCGGTCGACGGATACGAGGCCGACGACGTAATCGGAACGCTGGCCACACATGCCGAGAAATCGCAACTGAGCACGTATATGGTCACAGGCGACAAAGACTTCGCCCAACTCGTCTCGACGCACGTGAAAATCCTCAACCCCGCGAAAGGCGAGATTCTCGGCGTGGAGGAAGTCAAAGCCAAATACGGCCTCCAGTCGCCGCTGCAGGTGATCGACATGCTCGGACTGATGGGCGACACCGCCGACAACATCCCCGGATGCCCAGGGGTGGGGCCGAAAACAGCCGAAAAACTCATCCAGCAGTTCGGCTCGGTAGAAAACCTGCTGCAAAACACCGACCAACTCAAAGGCGCCCTGCAAACCCGCGTGCGCGAGAACGCCGAGCAAATCAAAACTTCCAAATGGCTCGCCACCATAAAAACCGACGTACCCATCGAGTTCGACATCGAATCCATGCGGCGGCGCCCGGCCGACCTCGAAAGGCTGCGCGAGGTGTTCAGCGAACTTGAATTCCGCTCGCTCACCCGAAGACTCATCGACCAGGGCGAGGCAAACGCCGGGCTCGACATCCAACCGGCAACAATCCCGCCGACAACAGCCGCCACCGCACAACAACCATCGCTCTTCGACACGCCACCCGAGACAACGGCTACACCCGAAACAACCGGCACCCCTGAAAACCTTGACCTCGAAGCACCGCAAATCATCACCGACACATATCAGGCCGAAGCGCTGATCAAGAATCTGCGCGAGACACCGAGCGTGAGCGTCCTCGTTGTCGACGACAACCAGCCGGCCATGCGCGCGCGCGTCACCGGAATCGCGCTCGCGGCCGAGGGGCAAACCACCGCTTTCCTGCCCTTCGACCAAATGGGCTGGATGGCGCAAGCCGTGGCACCCCTGTTCGACTCAAAAGCCACCATCATCTGCCCCGACGTGAAACGCCTGATCGTCATCCTCCACGCCGCCGGAATAGCCTTCAACGCGCCGTACTACGACACCGCCGTGGCGCACTACCTGCTGCAGCCCGAGCGATCGCACACCATCGCCGACATCGCGGCGCAAATGCTCAACATCAACATCCCGACCGACGCGCTCGCCCCCACCAACAAAACGAAACGCCCATCACGCAACGCCGCCAACGACATACAAAAAACCGCCGCGCAAGCCGCGACACTTGCAAAAATCAACCTCAAACTCACCGAAACCCTCAACAGCAGACTCCAAGCCGAAAACCTCACCCGGCTGAACAACGAAATCGAGCAGCCCCTCGTGGCCGTGCTCGCCGACATGGAAATCGCCGGAGTGCGCGTCGACGTGGACGCGCTCAAAGACTACTCCGCGGTGCTCTCCAGCCAAGTGAACCAACTCGAACAGGAATGCCAACAACTGGCCGGAACCAAGTTCAACACCGCCTCACCCGCACAAGTGGGGGAAATTCTCTTCGAACGGCTGCAACTCGACCCCAAAGCCAAGAAAACCAAAACCGGACAGTACAGCACCACCGAGGAAATCCTGCTCCGGCTGCGCGACCGGCACCCCATCATCGACAAAATCCTCGCGCTGCGCGCCGCGAGAAAACTACTCTCGACCTACGTCGACGCGCTGCCGGCACTGATCAACCCCGTCACGGGACGGATACACACCACCTTCAACCAAACCGTCACCGCTACGGGACGACTCTCCTCGGCCAACCCCAACCTGCAGAACATTCCCGTGCGTAACGACGAGGGGCGCGAAATCCGGCGGGCATTCATCCCAACACAAGGCAACCTCTTCTTCAGCGCCGACTACTCACAAATCGAACTCCGACTCGTGGCCGACCTCAGCTGTGACCCCACCATGCTCAACGCCTTCGAGAACAACCAGGACATCCATGCCATCACCGCGGCGCGTATCTACCACGAAGAACTCGACCAGGTCACACCCGAACAACGCCGTAGGGCGAAAACGGCCAACTTCGGAATCCTCTACGGAATCTCAGCCTTCGGTCTGGCCGAGCGCCTGAACATCCCGCGCGCGGAAGCGAAAATGCTCATCGACGGATATTTCAACACCTTCCCCGAAGTGAAACAGTACATCAACCGTGTCATCGAACAGGCACGGGCCAACGGATACGTCACCACCCTCGACGGACGGCGGAGAATGCTGCCCGACATCAACTCCCGAAACGCCGTGGTGCGCTCGTTCAGCGAGCGTAACGCCGTCAACGCGCCCATACAAGGCTCCGCCGCCGACATCATCAAGCGCGCCATGATTGCCATTCACCGCCAGTTCAAAGCCGAAGGCCTGCGCTCCAAAATGATTCTGCAAGTGCACGACGAACTCAACTTCGACGTCTACCCCGAAGAACTCCGGCGCGTCGAGGAAATCGTAATCACCCAAATGGAGGCCGCCTACTCCGGCCGCGTCCACCTCACCGCCTCGCACGCCGCGGCAAGCAACTGGCTCGACGCGCACTGACAAGTCAGGCACAACGCATTTCGGTGGTCTGCCGCAAGCCACCGCCGGCCACGCGCACAGACCACCGGAATCGCTCTCAAATCCGCGTGGATTCACGCACCTCGCCAATCAACGCAAAACAACCGACATATCCGTCTGTTTCAGCCGGTTACAACCACTAAAAACACCTTTACACCACAACGGAAACTCTGCTATAACTCACTTTTTTCGCCACTTTTAGCAGAGTTTCGGAAAATAATCCATATCTTTGCGGAAAATATCTAAATGGTCTTAATATGCTCATTGGTAGAGAACAAGAACAAAAACGACTACTCGAGGCGCTTAATTCCAACGAGCCGCAGTTTATCGCCGTCTATGGCAGGCGGCGTGTGGGAAAAACCTATCTTGTCAGGCAAACGCTGAAAAGCAAGTTGCTCTTTGAGCATTCCGGGCTTGCGCAAAGCGACAAGTCGGGCCAACTTGAGGCCTGGAAATCGTCACTTACAGATAGCGGAATGAAAAACGCCGAAACCCCCTCCACTTGGATTGAGGCTTTCGACATGCTTAAATCACTCATCAAAAGTTCCCGCCGCCGACGCAAAGTGATATTCATAGACGAACTCCCCTGGCTCGACACACCGCGCTCAGGGTTTATCGCGGCATTGGAGCACTTCTGGAACGGTTGGGCTTCAGCACGCGATGATGTCATGCTGGTGGTTTGCGGCTCGGCAACATCATGGATTATAAACAAACTCATCAACAACTATGGAGGGCTGCACAATCGGGTCACCGGTAAGATCCACCTGAAACCATTCACCCTTCATGAGTGCGAGTTGTATCTGAAAAGCCGGCACATAGCAATGAGGCGCTACTCCATACTTGAGTGCTACATGATACTTGGCGGGATTCCTTACTACTGGTCGTTTTTAAGGCAAGGTGAGAGCCTGTCGCAAAACATCGACCGAATGTGCTTTAATCCTGATGGAGAACTTTTCAGTGAGTTCAACTCCCTGTACGCCTCGCTCTTCCGCAACCCGCAACCATATATCTCCATTGTGACCATACTTGCCTCCAAACGTGTGGGACTGACGCGGGAACAGATTGCAAACGAAGCGGCGACAGCCAACAACGGTATGCTCACTCAGGTGCTGCAAGACCTTGAATATTGCGGTTTTATTCGAAAATACTCACAACCCGGCTTGAATGTGAGGAATTGCGTCTATCAACTCATTGACCCCTACACCATTTTCTATTTTCAGTTCATCGCGCGCAATATCCATCACGACAAGAACTATTGGAGCAATATGCTGGAATCTCCAACGTACCACGCTTGGTGCGGATTGGCTTTCGAGCGGGTGAGCATGCTGCATGTAGAACAAATTAAAGCGGCACTTGGCATTGCCGGAGTGGCTTCGGTGGCTTACGCCTGGAGTACGCCCGCCACCGCTGATGGACGCCGCGGAGCGCAAGTCGACATGATTATCGACCGGAATGACAATGTGATCAATTTATGTGAGTGCAAATTCTCTAAACAGGAATACAGCCTAACACATGAAGACGAAAGCAGTATAGCAAACAAGGTGGAGCGTGTTTCCGAACTAACCTCGAAACACAAGTCAATTCACGTGACTTTGATAACCACATTTGGCGTCGCAAGAAACTCGTATTCTGACATATTCCAACGTGTTATCACTGCGGAGGACCTGTTTATGCCATAACGGAAACTCTGCTATAACTCACTTTTTTCGCCACTTTTAGCAGAGTTTCGCCCCGACAGGGGAGTAATCGAGACTGCAATTCCGGTGCTGCCTCTACCTCTTCTCGTACAGGCAAAAGAGCGGGGCCGGCACAGGGTCGGCATGGCGATGGTAACCGGCCGAGCGGAGTGTTGGAGCCAAGTCCGGGTCCGCCCGATGGTGAATCACGATGAAATCGGCCGCGCGTCGGACTACGGCAGTGTCCTGTGCGTCGTTCATCGCCGCGGTGGCTCCGCTCTGCTTGGCCCAGTAGCGTATCGCTGGGAGCGCCTCGCCACGCGTGCCCACGCCGGTGTCGTAGCAGCGCCAGAAAAGAATCCTTGACCGGGGATGTTGAGCCACAATCGCGCTGTGACGGTCGTATTCACGACGGTTGTCCGAGTCTTTCCACCGCCAGTTGGCGTGATAATTCGGGGAGTAAAAGTTCTGCACCGTCGCGCAAGCGAGCGCGAGCACAATCGCCGCACCCACCACAGCGCGCTCTCCGCCTCCCGACACGCGCGGCTCAACCATCGCCATCACGCTGATGGCCGCGAACAAGTACATCGCCGAGAGAGAACTGAAATGGTGCGCCTGCCACGACAGCAGCAGCGTCGGAAGCAGAAACCACGCGAACACGGCGAGCGGCCACCAACGGTAACGCCGCACCAAAACAGACATCAGCGCCGCGCCGGCGATGCCCGTCAACAGGCAGCCCCACACCATCACGTTCCACGACGTGATGCCGCGCCAGATCCGACCGAGAAAGTCTACCAACGGAGCCTCGGCGGTGGTGGTCACGGCCGTGAGCAGGAAGTACTCGTTGACGCACGCGCCCAGACAACCATCGCGCCACAGCAACGCCACCATCGGCAGAATCACCGTCGCCATGCCCGCCAGCCCCCACAGCAACGCCGCGCCGAAACGCCGGCGGTAATGCCACAGCAGTGTGACGGCGAAGACGGAGTTCATCGCCGCGATGTTGTATTTTATCAGCATCAACGCCGCCGTGCACACGCCCACGATGAAGCACGCCGCCACGGGGCCGCGCTCACGCCTGCCGTAGAGCGCGCGGGCGGTCACATACAACGACAATGTGATAGGCAGATGACAAAAATCATCGGCACGGATTTCGTTGAAAAACACAGGGTTGAACCACGCGAGGGTCGACAGCACCGCAACCGCCACAGCCATCGGCCGGCGAAGCCAAAGCGAGGCCATGCGGTAGGCAAACCAATATGTGCCCGCATAGCACAAGCTCACCAGCGCGAAAACGCCTGTAAAGTCGTGCCTGCTCAGCATGTAACCCACCCGATAAATCAGCCACAGCAGCGGCCCTTTCGAGTCGCTGAAGTCGACATAGGGTGTCAGTCCAAGCGCCCAGGCGCGGCCGGCGGTGAGAAACCAGTTGCTGTCGTACCGGGCGTTGATCGTGTGCAGCGGAGAGTCGGGAGCCACCAACATCAGCACCACCGCCACTACTGCCGTCAACGACAGTGCGACAGTCCATTGCGGGCGTGACGTGGCAGAGCCGTAACGGGGCATAGGCTACTTCGTCAGCGTGGCGTAGTAAATCATATCGATTTCGTCAAACGTGAAGTCACTGCTCATGAAGTGCCCCGTTTTGAGTTTGAGGTAGTGCGACATGCGCTCGAGTGCCTGCTCGAAGATTTGCTGATGGTCGAAGGCGAGAGGCGGTATTTTGTTGATGGGAAACCACTGCGCGTTGGCGGCATCATCGGCACCGTGCACATCGGCGGTGCGGATTAGGGTGAAGAACGCGATGGAAATCACGCGCTCGCGCGGGTCGCGGTCGGGACGGGTGAATGCCGCAAGTTGCTCAATCTCACCCACATCGAGACCCGTTTCCTCTTTCAGTTCGCGTCGCGCGCCGTCGGGAGCGTCCTCATCAATGTTCAGAAATCCGCCCGGGAAAGCCCATGAGCCCTTGTATGGCTCGTTGCCGCGCTGGATAAGCAGGACGTTGAGTTTGATTCCATCGAAACCGAACACAACGGTGTCGGTTGTCACGGCGGGATGCGGATATGAATAGGTGTATTGGCTCATGGCGGTCAGTTAACTTGGTTAAAGATGATTTCCATTTGGGTGTCGGTGGCGGGCTTGTCGATGGCCACGGCGGTGAAGGGCATGATTTTGTATGAAAGACGTTCTTGCTTGTTGACACGATAGTTAAAGATGATTTCGCGGTCAGTGACGAGGATTTCGCCGGGAACGACGGTTGTGTTCCGGTTCGTGGGCGGAAGCACCACCGCGAGCACAAACTGGCGGCGGAAGTCAACCCGCGTCGGCTCGCCGTTGCGCCCCATCACGGCCGCGGCGCCGAAGTGGGCGTCAAACTCGGCCTGCGTGTTCAGTATCAGCCGCTGAGGCTTGGATTCGTCTACGGTGGTGGCGTAGTAGTTGTTCAGTTCGGTGTAACCTATCGGATACGCGTTGGCCTCGATTTTGCGTAAGGAGTTGCAACCGAGCAATATCGCTGCGGTGGCGAATAAGATCAGGAAGGGTGTGATTCGTCTCATAACTGGTCGGGTGTAAGGTGGGTGTAATAGTATTGCAGCACGTCGGATGCCGCGGCGAATGACGACTGCTGATTGTCGAGTATCATCTGCTGCTTCAGTTGAAGCAGTCGGGCAATTTCGGGGTCGGAGTAGAAGCGCGTTTTCAACTGCTCGTTGATGGTTTCATACATCCAGTATTTCTCTTGCTGGCGCCGGCGCTCGTCGAAATATCCGTTGGCCCGGACGTGGTCAAAATAACGGTCAATCATGTCCCACACGCCGTCGATGTTCAACTCGTAATATCCCGAGTAGGTCACCACCTCGGGCAGGAATCCGCTCGGAGGCAAGGGGAACAGGTGGAGCGCGTTGCGGAACTGCGCCGCCGCGAGGTTGGCCGCGTCAATGTTGTCGCCGTCGGCCGTGTTGATGGCAATGCCGTCGGCCATCTCCATAATGCCACGCTTGATGCCTTGCAACTCATCACCCGCGCCGGCAATCTGGATCAGCAGGAAAAAGTCCACCATCGAGTGGACGGCGATCTCGCTCTGGCCCACGCCGACGGTCTCGACAAATATCGTGTCGTAACCCGCCGCCTCGCACAGCACAATCGTCTCGCGCGTCTTGCGCGCCACGCCGCCCAGCGAACCCGCCGAGGGAGTCGGACGGATAAACGCGTCTTTCTGAACGGCGAGGCGTTCCATGCGCGTCTTGTCGCCCAGGATGGAACCTTTGCTGCGCTCGCTGCTGGGGTCAATGGCAAGCACAGCGAGTTTGCCGCCCCCGTTGAGCACATGCATGCCGAACACGTCAATCGAGGTCGACTTGCCCGCGCCGGGAACTCCCGTGATGCCGATACGGCGACTGTTGCCCGTATAGGGCAGGCATTTCTCAATCACCTGCTGCGCCACCACCTGATGTTCGGGCACAAGGCTTTCAACCAGCGTCACGGCCTGACCGAGAATGGCCTTGTCGCCGCGGCGGATGCCTTCCACATAGTCGTCGACACTCAAACGTGGACGCCGCTTGCGGCTGCGGATATACGGACTGACAATGGGTGGTTGCTCCACGCCGGCGTTCACTTGCAGGCCGGTGTACTGGGCGTCGTTTTCGGGATGATTCTGTTGGGGCATAGCGATAGAGAGTCAAAGATGGTTTAAGGTTGAACTTTTGTGGCCAAACGTATGGTTTTATCGGAATTATCGGGGTCGTTGGTGATGATGGTCAGTTGCGTGTTAAGCAGGTCGGTCTCCACGCGGGCGGGGTCAACAGTCACTGTCACCACCGTCTTCTTGCCGCGCTTGAGACTCTGCCGCTCGGCAGTGGCGGAAACCCCGGCTTCGGGACACCACAACCGGCGGATTTCCAACTCGTTGCGACCGGTGTTGGTCACCGTCAGCGTGGCTTTGAGCGTGCCGTCGCGCTGCCGCGTGAAGTCGTTGAGCAACTCGGTACTCACGCCAATGTGCGGCGCGGAGGCGCGCTGCTCATCGGTTAGTTTCTGAAAGTCGTCAACCACCTGCGCCATGGTGAACACCTCGCCGGTCACGGCCGGGCCGCCAATCGGAGCGACACTCAGCCGGAGCGTGTCGATGTTCAGCCCCCATTGCGGCGCAAGGTCGGACAAGAAATGAACGCTCAGCACCGGACTCATGCCCGGAGCAATCGTGTCGGGAATCGCTCTCGGACGCAGGTGCTCCGGTGCGTCGTCGAAGCGGACAATAAGCGTGTCGGCACTGTTGTTCAGCGCGTTGATGTAGGCATTCCGGCTTTTTCCGCGCTTCACCTCACCCATGGGCATACTCGCGCTCTCCAGCCGCAACTCGCCAATGGCCACGGGGTAACGGTTTGTCAACGTCTCCTCGCCGGCCAGCACGTTGCCGCAAATCTTCAGCATACTGCGGTTGGGCTTCGCGTTGGTGAACACAAAAATTTCTTTGGAGAAACTGCCGGGACGGCGGGCGGGATTATACGTCACCGTCACCGACGAGGTGTCGCCCACAGCAATCGGAGCGCGATCAAACTCACTCGCCGTGCAGCCGCACGACGTGCGGACACTCGTGATAATCAACGCGGTGTCTCCCACGTTCACCAACCTGAACGTGCAACTCACCTTGCCGTCGTCCTCGCGAATCAGTCCGAAATCGTGCACCTCAGAGAGCCACCGGATCACCGGTCCGCCCCAAGACGTGAGCGAGAGCGACAACAAACACAATATCAGGCACAAACGCTTCATATCCGCTGTTATCATTTCTTTTTAGACTTGGGACGCACCGTGCCCTCGATGACAAGCGGAATTGTTCGCTGGCGACCGTTCGTGATCACCTTCACGGTCTTGCGGAACGGCCCCGGCCTTCCCAACGGACTGTACGTCACCTTGATTTTCCCCTTCTTGCCCGGCTTGATGGGCGATGTGGGAAACTCCGGACGCGTGCAGCCGCACGAAGCCATCGCGTCGACAATAAGAAGCGGCTTGGTTCCCGTGTTGGAGAACTCGAACGTCACCGACACCGGACCTTTCTCCTCCGCGATGACGCCGAAGTCGTGCACGCGCGTCTGGAAAGTCGCCTCGGCGTGGTCTTCCGCACAAGCAGCGAACGCCACAACGTACAGCAGGAATATGGATAGCAGATTTTTCATAACAAACAATATGTAGTATTAACCTGCAAAGGTAATGTTTTTTTCCAAACCGGCCTCCAATTTACCCGCCATAAAACCACAAAAAAACAAGAAATCGGTATCGAACGCTGAAAAACAGACCTCTGATAACTCGCAAACAGAAAAAAATCCTTAATTTTGCACCGCTTAACAAAAAACCGACCCGCGCCAACGCGCGCCAATTCAACTACTCACTTAACCTTCTGACACATGAAACAATATGACTTCGACCGCGTGATCAACCGCGAGGGAACGTGGTGCTACAAATACTGTGAACTCGACCACGTCTTCGGCAGGCACGACCTGCTGCCCCTTTGGATAGCGGACATGGACTTCGCCGTGTGCCCCGAAATCACACAGGCACTCGTCGACCGGTTCGCAAACCACCCCATCTACGGCTACACCAAGCCCACCGACGGATACGTCAACGCCATCATCGACTGGCAACGGAAACGCAACAACTTCATCTTCACACGTGAGGAGGCCCAATTCGTAGGCGGAATCGTCACCGGATTCGCCCTCGTGCTCAATTTCTTCACCGGCAAGGGCGACAAAGTCGTGATTCAGGAACCGGTCTACCACCCCTTCCGGAACGTGGCCACGGCCAACGGACGCGTCGTAATCAACAACGCCCTCGTGCCCACCGACGACGGACTGTTCCGCATGAACCTTGAGGAACTCGAGCAAATCTTCCGCGACGAGCAGCCGCGCCTGATGGTGGTGTGCAACCCCCACAACCCAGTGGGCATCGCATGGCCGGCCGAGAGCCTTGCCGAAGTGGCGCGCCTGGCACGGAAATACAACGTGGTGGTGTTCAGCGACGAAATCCATGCCGACCTCATGCTCTACGGCAACCGGCACCACGTCATGGCCACCGTCAGCGACGACGCCGCGGCCGTGACCATCACCTGCGGGGCCCCAAGCAAAACCTTCAACATCGCCGGACTGAAAAGTTCCTGGTGCGTGATCAAGAACCCCGCCCTGCGGGAACCCTTCTTCACCTGGCTGGAGAACAACGAACTCTGCTGCCCGCATCTGGCCGCCATGGTCGCCACCGAAGCCGCTTACCGCTGCGGTGAGGAATGGCTCAGGCAATGTGTCGAATACATCGAGGGAAACATCGACTTCGTGGCCGACTACTGCCGCGAGCACATCCCGTGCATCCGCGCGGTCAAACCCCAGGCGTCGTTCCTCGTGTGGCTCGACTGCACCGGACTCGGACGCTGCCACGAAGACGTGATCGACCTGATGGTCAACCACGCGCACCTCGGCATGAACGACGGAAAAATGTTCGGCGTGGCCGGACAGTGCCACATGCGCCTCAACGTCGGAGTGCCCCGAAGTGTGCTCGTGACAGCCATGGAGCGTATGGCCAAAGCGGTGCGCGAACTGAAATAAAACCACTTCGACACCGGGGCATTCAACAAAAATCGCGGAAAACAAGAAAATATTTACCGCAAACCTGATTTGTATTCACGGAAAAGTAGTACATTTGTGCTCTGTTTTGAAACCTTAACAAATCAAGCCTTTCATAAACCTTTAACACTCAGAGGTTTTTATGAAAACTAAACCTTAAGAGCCTTACGAAATGTCACTCTTGACCATTGCCATACTCGTGGTGTTTTTCACCGGCTATGCATGCATCGCCCTTGAGAGTTTCACAAAAGTCAATAAAGCCGCCATCGCGCTGTTGATGTTTGTGGGTTGCTGGACGCTGTTTATGATTGACCCGGGCGCATATATGCCCGGATTAAGCGGAGCGGCCCTGCACCATGCCGTAACCGACGCCATTGAGCACCACCTCGGAGAAACGGGTACCACCCTGTTCTTCCTGATGGGAGCGATGACGATAGTGGAGGTGGTGGACCAAAACGGCGGATTCAACTTTGTCCGGGACACATTGCGCACCACCGGAAAACGCCAGCTGATGTGGCGAATCGCCGGAATGACGTTCATACTCAGCGCCGTGCTCGACAATCTGACCACCAGCATCGTGATGGTGCTCCTGTTGCGTAAACTCGTTCAAGACCGCGCCGACCGGCTGATTTACGCCGCCATGATTGTCATCGCCGCCAACTCCGGAGGCGCCTTCTCGCCCATCGGCGACGTGACAACCATCATGCTCTGGAACGGCGGAATGATCACCGCCTGGGGTGTGATTCAGGAACTTATACTGCCGTCAATCGTCTCGATGGTGGTGCCGGCGCTGATTCTCCAGCGCTCGCTCAAGGGAGAACTCGTGCCGGTGGAGAACAAGTCGGACGAACTCGTTGACGAACTCACCGCCAAAGAGCGCCGTACTATTTTCTACCTCGGCGTGGGCGGCCTGATTTTCGTGCCGATTTTCAAAACGGTGACCCACCTGCCGCCGTTCATGGGCATTATGCTCGTGCTGGGCGCGTTGTGGCTTGTCACAGAGGTGTTTTACGGACAAAAGAAGAAAACCACCTCCACCAAAAAACGCGTCTCCCGCATGCTCAGCCGAATCGACATGAGCACAATCATGTTCTTCCTCGGCATTCTGATGGCCGTGAGTTGCCTGCAACAGATCGGGGTGCTCACCGAAATGGGCAAGTGGCTCAACGACGTGAGCGGCAACAACCACTACATCGTCACGGGCGCTATCGGTGTGATTTCGAGCATTGTCGACAACGTGCCGCTGGTGGCCGGATGCATGCACATGTATCCGATTATGCCCACGGGCGACATGGCCGTTGACGGCATCTTCTGGCAACTGCTCGCCTACTGCGCCGGTGTGGGCGGCTCAATGCTCATCATCGGATCGGCCGCGGGCGTGGTCGTGATGGGACTGGAGAACATCAGTTTCGGCTGGTACATGAAGCGCATCACGTGGATTGTCTTCGTGGGCTACCTGGCCGGCATGGTGTGCTACTGGCTGCTGCGCACGTTCATCATCGCCCCGTAAGAACAAACTCAGTCTTCCTCTCCCGAAGGGAACAGCCGCGCCATCACGCGGCTCATCTTCTCGGCAATCCGCCCGGTGGCGAGGTTGCCGATTGAGCCGAGGTGGGTATGGGCGACGGTGCGGTTCGGACGATAGGTTCCGGCTTCGACTTGCGCCCCCACTTGGCGATAGGCCTCGCGGAACGGCACGCCGCTGAGCACAAGGCGGTTGACGTCTTCCACCGTGAACAGGTGGTCGTAAATCGGGTTGTCGAGGATATGCCCGTTCACCTCTATGTGGCGGAGCATGAACTCGGCCATGTCGACGCATTGGAGCAGGTCGGTCAGCGCGGGGAAGGTGATGTCTTTAAGCAACTGCAGGTCGCGGTTGTAGCCGAGGGGGAGGTTGGTGGTGAGCAGCGACACCTCGTTGATGACGCTTTGCAGGCGGTTGCAGCGTCCGCGCAGGATTTCCCACACATCGGGATTCTTTTTGTGCGGCATGATCGACGAGCCGGTGGTGTACTCCTTCGGCAGGGTGATGAAACCGAAGTTCTGGCAGTTGAACATGCAGATGTCCATCGCGAGGCGTGCGAGCGTGGAGGCCACGGCGTTGATGGCGCAGGCGGTGGCGCGCTCGGTTTTGCCGCGGCTCATCTGGGCGGCGATGGCGTTGTAGTGCAGCGATTCAAACCCGAGCAGGCGCGTGGTCATCTCGCGGTCGAGGGGGAACGACGAGCCGTAGCCCGCGGCCGAGCCGAGCGGATTCTGGTTGGCCGTGTCGTAGGCGGCGGCAATCAGCCGCACGTCGTCGACAAGCGTTTCGGCATAGGCTCCGAGCCAAAGGCCGAAACTCGACGGGGTGGCAACCTGCAGATGGGTATAACCGGGCATAAGCGTGCCGCGGTGTGCCTCCGAGAGGGATTGCAGGCGGTCGAAGAGGTGACGGACGTGCTCGGCCAGTGTGCGTAACGCGTCGCGATAAAAAAGTTTGAGGTCGACCAGCACCTGGTCGTTTCGCGAGCGCCCGGAGTGGATTTTTTTGCCCACGTCACCGAGGCGGCGGGTGAGCAACAGTTCCACCTGAGAGTGAATGTCTTCCACATCGGGTTCGATAACAAATTGTCCGCGTTCGATTTCATCGGCGATTTGCCGCAAGCCGCCGAGCAGGGCGGTGAGTTCATCGGCCGTGAGCAGACCGATACTTTCGAGCATACGGATGTGCGCCATGGAGCCTTCCACGTCGTGGCGCGCGAGCGCGAGGTCGAGCCGTCGGTCGTCGCCAACGGTGAAACGCTCTACCCACGCGTCGATGTCGAATCCTTTATCCCAGAGTTTCATAGTGATTTACATATGTGGTGAATGATTTGCCGATAAGTGCTGATGGCGTGCCTGATTTCGTCGATTTCGACGTATTCGTCGGCACTGTGTGAGCGCGCCGACTGCCCGGGGCCTATTTTGATGGCCGGAAAGCGCATTTGCGACATGTCGCTCGTTGTGGGCGAGACAAACGGCTTTGCTCCAGCGGCGACGGCGGCCCGCACGAGAGGGTGACTCACGTCGATGGCCGAGGCGCTGATGTGTGTCGAGCGCGGAGTGAGGGTGGAGTTTACAGCGGCGGCGCGAAGAAGGTCTACGGTTTGCTCGTTGGTGTAGGCGTCGGTGGTGCGCGTGTCAACCACAAACCGGCACCGGTCGGGCACCACATTGTGCTGCGTTCCGGCCTCGATTTGTGTGACGGTGATTTTTACCGGGCCCAGTGTGGGGGACACTTCGGGCAGCGACAACGCGCGCAGGCGGGCAATGTCGTCGAGCGCAAGGTAGAGCGCGTTGACACCCTCGTCGCGCGCGGCGTGTCCGCTGCGGCCGCGCGCCTCGCCGTCGAGTACCACAAGTCCGCGCTCGCCAATGGCCACGTCCATCCCCGTGGGCTCTCCCACAATGCCCATGTCTATCCGGTCCAACTCGGGCAAGACCGCCCGAATGCCGCCCGGACCGGTCACCTCCTCTTCGGCCGAAAGCACGAGCAGCAGGTTCACCGGCAAGTCCGCGTCACAGAAACCCGCAAAAACCTCAATCAGACTCACCACCGACGCGCCGGCGTCGTTGCTGCCCAGACCGTACAGTCGACCGCCGTCAATTACGGCCTCATACGGATTGCGGGTATATGACGCGGCGGGCCGGACAGTGTCGTGGTGACTGTTGAGCAAGAGTGTCGGCCGGCCAACAGTCCACGCCGATGAGCGGGCGATGACATTGTTGCCCATGCGCGTCACCCCGGTTATGCCGCGGCGCGCGAGTGCCTCGGCCAGCAGCGCGGCCGTGCCGCCCTCGTCACGCGACGGCGACGGAATGGCAATCATTCGCTTGAGCAGGGAAGTGGCGTCGGGAATCATGGCGGGAGTGTCTTATCTTAGTTCTTTGAAGTGAATACCTCGGTAAACGTTCAGCGGAGTTGACATCAATCCATTAAATACGCGAACAGATGCTCCATCGTGATGGGTGCAGGCGAAATTTCTGAGTACCTGTTCTCAGTCAGGCCGTAGGTGGTAACGATACTTGCCTGAACACCGCCTTTGTGACCGGTTTCGTTTTGAAAGGTTTCCATGCGGCGCACAATGCGACGGTATTCGCTCTCGTTAAGTACGTAGTCATCTTTGGAATACTTCATCTCGCAAATGGTGGCTATGCCATCGGCACGGTCGATTACAAGGTCAATTTGCACCGCCGGTCGGCTTCTTTTACTTCGCCACGCGTAGTATTCATGGCTTATGGTGTCAAGTCGAAGCCCCCGGATGATTTGACTCACGTGCCAAATGCACACCCGCTCAAACGTGAGGCCATACCAGTTGTTCTGCTCCGGCGTTCCGAGGGTGTTGCGCCAGAAATGCTCGTCGGTCACGCGGCGCGTGCAAAACCGATGGTGAAACAGGGAAAAGAAGTCCACCAACTGATAAATGCCGCCCTGAAGACTCCGGCCGTTGTTGTAATATCTGACAAAGTCGCAATGCTCAAGGTCGCCGAGCATCTCACCCAGCCGGCCATTGTCAACAATTTTCAACGCCCGCGCTATTTCCGTGCGTGTGTATCCGTCGCGACATCTACTGAGCAGTCCGATGATTTCCATATACCGGTCAGCGTTCTTGAACAGCGACTTGAACAAGCGCTGGTACTCGTTTTCCAACTCGGGCTCGGAACTGAAAAAGAGCGTATCGATGTTGTCGGGTACATTCTTTTTCGGGTCGAGCAGACTGAGGTAGTAGGGCACTCCGCCAAGAACCATATATGCCTGCAAAACAGCAATTCGCGGCCAACGGAACTTACGGCTTTTCAGGTATGCCTCGGCTTGCCCCAACGAGAACGGACGCAGATGAATCGTATGCGTGGCCCGCTTATGCAGGCCGGCCTTATTGTTGACAATATTTCGCATCATCCACGATGTGGCCGAGCCACACACAACGAAAAAGATGTTATTGATCCACGACGCACGACTGTTCCAAAACAAATCAAGCGCCTGCAGAAATCCCGACCGTGGTGTGTCAAAACACGGCAACTCATCAAGAAACACCACAATACGCCGCTTGCGCGAACGGCTTTTACGCTCGAGCAGGTCGGCTAATTGAGTGAACGCCTCTATCCACGTCGAGGCGCGATCACCTGTGTACCCAAAGCGTACAAGAGACGTGTGGAACGCTTCCATTTCCACCTGATAAGTGCCGTCAATCACACCGGTGGCGTAAAAGTCGAATTTGCCTTTGAAGTAACTGTGAACAAGAAACGTCTTGCCCACACGACGACGGCCATAGATGGTGATGAACTCGCTCTTGCCGGAGTTCATGTAGTCGCTGAGTTTCTCAAATTCCGCTTCGCGGCCAATGATTTTTTCCATATGCTTTTTCGTGTCGGAATACTGTGGAATGTTCCACTCGCAAAGATACTTGTTTTATCCCGTTTTACCAACATAACCGTGCAGAATGTGGGTGTATTTCGGCAAAGTCTGCACAGTATAGACCCGACAAAATATTCATATAAATCGTTAAATCAGTATTTTACAAAATCTAAGCGCTGCAAAAAACACTGTCTTAAAATTTGCAAAATCAATGATTCATCACTCCACACCCGCATGGGGGAAATCATTCGCTTGAGCAGGGAAGTGGCGTCGGGAATCATGGCGGGAGTGTTATCGCCGCTCGTCGGGGTGAGCGCCGTAGTATACGCGGAGCGGGGTTGACATCAGTTTGATAAATCCTTTGGCTTCGGCAGCAGTCCAGCCGGTTTGCGTTTCGCCGTACTCGCCGAGGCGCGAGCGCAGCAGGTCGCCGTCGGCCTCCACACCAACCATGTCAAATCCCAGCGGACGCAGGCGCAGAATCACCGTACCCGTGACGTTGCGCTGACTGCTTTCCAACATCGCCTCAATGTCGGGCATCACCGGCTCGAGATACTGGCTCTCGTGCAGGAACATGCCATACCAAGTGCCCACTTGGTCTTTCCAGTACTGTTGCCACTTGCTCAGGGTGCGTTTCTCCAGTTCGCGGTGGGCACTGATGATCAGCACCGGCGCGGCGGCTTCAAATCCCACGCGGCCCTTGATGCCGACAATGGTGTCGCCCACGTTGCAGTCGCGCCCGATGGCGTAGGCCGCGCCGCGCTCCTCCACAGCCTGAATGGCCGCGATGGGGTCGGTGTAGGCCTGCCCGTCAACGGCTGTGAGTTCGCCGCGGGTGAAACTCAGCCGCAACTCAGTAGGCTCGACAGCCGTGGGGTGCTTGAGGTAGGCCTGCTCGGGCAATCCCTGCGCGGGGTCGTTGAGTTCACCGCCACAGATGCTCGTGCCCCAAAGGCCAACGTTGTAACTGTATTTCAACTTGGCGAAGTCGGCCTCGAAACCGATGCTGTTCAGGTAGTCGACCTCCTGCTGGCGCGTGAGACCCTCATCGCGCGTGAGGGTGATGATTTCCACCCCGGGAGCCATCACGAGGAAAGTCATGTCGAATCGGATCTGGTCGTTTCCGGCGCCGGTGCTTCCGTGGGCGATGGCCTGCGCGCCGATCTCGCGGGCATAACGCGCGATGGCGATGGCTTGGAAAATGCGCTCGCTCGAAACCGAAATCGGGTAGCAGTTGTTGCGAAGCACGTTGCCGAAAATCATGAATCTGAGCGATTTTCGGTAATATTCCCGTGTCACGTCGAGGGTAACGTACTCCGTTGCGCCGAGGCGCAGGGCATTGGCGCGGTTGCGCTCGAGTTGGCCGGCCGTGAAGCCGCCCGTATTGGCGCAGGCGGCATACACCCGCCAACCCTCGCGTGCAAGGCGCGCCACGGTGTAACTCGTGTCGAGGCCGCCGCTGAAGGCAACCACCACTTTTTTCTTTTCGTCGGTCATAGGGGAGAGTTTGGATTATTGTTTTAGCCGGAAAATGCGGCTCATCATGTTTTTAAACGCCATCACGTACGGCACGTACCACGCCTGCCGGCGGTGTTGCTCCGGGTCGTAGAGCATTCCGTAGCAAAGACACACGCGGCGGTCGTTGCGCTGCAGAATCTCATAGTTCACGCAACCCTCGCACCCTTGCCAGAACTCTTCGTCATCGGTGAGTTCGTTAAGGGTGACGGGCTGGAATCCGAGGCGCGAGTTGAGTTTCATCACCGCCAGAGATGTGGTCATCGAGAAGATTTTGGCATACGGGAATCGCGTGCGCGCCAACTCAAAAGTTTTGTCTTTAATGCGCGCGGCAAGTCCCTGCCGGCGGTATTCAGGGTCGACGATGAGTCCGCTGGTGGCCACGAAGTCGCCGTGCCCCCAACACTCGATGTAACTGAATCCGACCACACGCTCGCCGTCAAGTGCAATCACCCCCCGGCCGGAGGTCATCTTTTGGGTAATGTATTCCGGCTCGCGGCGGGCGATTCCGGTGCCGCGCTGCCGCGAACTGAGGTTAATCAACTCGCAGATACGCTCGGCGTGAGCCACATCTCCCGCAACGGCATTTCTTATCACTATATCAGCACTCATGGTTAATATTTATGCAAAAACACATCCGAAACGGTCACTCCGCTCCAGTTGGCTTTGACGGAAAAAGTTATATAAACCGGTTGTCAGTCTAAATTTCGTGGCAAAATTGGCAAGAAATTTTGATTCCACCAAAATTTTTCGGTGAAAAACGCCAAAACCGCAAAAACTTTAATAATACAATACCAACAGACTAATTATCCGGGCTGGCGTTGGTGGTTGGCTGGCCGAAGGCGCGGCGCAAACGCTCCCGGGCCGAGCGGCGCCGGGCCACTTGCTCGTCAACTTGAGCCGCCGAGGGTTGGTCAAAGGCCGACTTCTCCTTCTCGCCGGCGGCGTCGCCGAGCGCATCAACCGGGACCTCAGGGGATTTCGCCCGGGAATCAACGGAAATGTCCTGCAAGCGATATTGCTCAATCAGGGCCACGAGTTTCTGCGGATAGGCAGGGTCTTCGGCATAACCGCAATCGAGCAAGCCCTGCGCCCAGCCGCGATAGTCACCCGGATCCAACTCATGCAAGGGCATATACCGGCGCGTGCTCAGGAAACGCGCGTGGTCGAGGAAGGAATCCTCGGGCGAGCCATACTTGCGGTAGCACGGATGAGCGAGCGTGTCGTCGAACTCGACCGACGGGCCGTGCCATGTGGAGTGGCATTTGATGCCGAAGTGGTTGTTGCCGCGCCGGGCGAGATAACTGCGTCCGGCATTACTCTCCAACAGCCCCTGCGCCAGCGTAATGCTCGCCGGAACGCCATGCGACCGCTCATGCTCCAACGCCACAGCGCTGTATCGCTCGATATACTCCACAAAACGCGCGTTCCGCGTCTGGCCGGATAGCGAAACCGTGCAAAACACGCACAACATCAACCAAAATAACGCCGCGCGCTTGCCATGTCGAAAAAAATCATTACTTTTGCGCATAATCAAAGTTGCTTCTTAACCTTTCCGACCACTATGACCGAAAAGAACATCACCACAAAGATACAGGTTTTTTCTTATTCTGAACTTTCGGAAGAGAATAAAAAACTCGTTGACCTCGCGCGCGAGGCCACCCAAGCGGCCTATGCCCCGTACAGCCACTTCCACGTCGGCTCGGCGCTGTTGCTCGACAACGGGGTGTGGATCAAGGGCGCCAATCAGGAAAACGCCGCCTTCGCCGGCATCTGCGGCGAGCGGAGCGCGATTTACAACGCGGGGGCGAACTACCCCGGCGTGGCGATTAAAAAACTGGCCGTGACCGCGTTCACCAACAACGAGTTTGTCGAAGAGCCCTGCGCCCCGTGCGGCGTGTGCCGGCAAGCCATTCTCGAGTTCGAGAAAAACGCGCCCCACCCCATCGAAATCTTCCTCATCGGACGGGAAAAGATCTACCGCCTCGCCAGTATCGCCTCCATGCTCCCGCTCAGTTTCAAGGAGTTCTAAGGATGGATGTCCCATAAAAAACCTCCACTGGAGGAGTGTGTCAAATACAGTAAAAGGCAGCACCGGAGGAGTGTGTCTGATACACTAAAAGTCATGCCGGATATATCTGTATTCCAAGCAAATATGTACAGCGTATCACCTCGATAGAGGTGCGATTTCTTTAGCCCCACTTTGGCGGAGCGAGCCCCGGCGAGCGAACGCCTAAGTGGGGTAGGTGCACGGGTATGTGGAACTACCTCGATAGAGGTTGCAGTTCGTCATAACGCAATCAGTCATAGGTATGGAACAGAGTTTGCCTATTCTTGGTGTTGATGACAATGTGGAAAAGTGATTTTGTTGTACTCACGGCAAATCAACAAAGGATTTTGCGATAATTTGTCTTCTGTCATTGAAATGCAACCTCTATCGAGGTAGACTCGCCCCACTGCCCCCAGCATCCCCACTTAGGCCGTACTCGCTGCGCTCGCACGCCCAAAGTGGGGTTAAAGAACTGCAACCTCTA
>CACYCT010000038.1 GCA_902772965.1 uncultured Bacteroidales bacterium
GGGACAGTTCGACCCACAGTTCGATGTCGTTGGGCCGGTTAACGTCAACTACAAATCTACCTCCGGACGGAACAACTCGCGCAACGTTTTCATCGCCGCCCTCAACGCCGTGGACGCACAAGTGGACTTCAGAAATTACGACCACGACAATGACGGATATGTCGATATGGTCTACTTCATCGTTGCCGGACACGGCTCGAACACACATGGAAACAACTCACAACTGCTCTGGCCATATAAAAGCACCGGCCTGTCGACAACCTACCGCGACACCAAGCGTTTCAACCTCTACGCCTGCTCCACCGAAATGTCCGGCAGCGAAGGAAGCAACATCCTCGACGGCATCGGAACCATCTGCCACGAGTTCGGACACGTTATCGGACTGCCCGACCTGTACGACACCGACTATGAAGGCTCCGGAGGCGAGAGCCACAACCCCGGACTGTGGGACATCATGTCTGGCGGATCCTACCTGAACAACTCCCGAACCCCCGCAGGATACACCATCTGGGAACGCTACGCCCTCGGATGGGCAAAACCCGTCACACTCGACACCGCCGGAGAATACACCCTCAACCCCGTCAACACCAGCAATGAGGGATACATCCTGCGTTCCCCACTGCCGCAAGAGTTCTTCATGTTGGACAACCGACAGAACTCCCGATGGGACGCTTACCTGCCCGGACACGGAATGACCATCGTGCGCGTCGACTCCTCCAACTATACCGTCTGGAGAAATAACGACATCAACAACAACCCCTACCGCAATTACTACGAAATGCTCCGCGCCGGAAATACCACCAGCGGAGACCTTGCCTCAGACCCCTACCCGGGCTCGCTCGGAGTGATGATGGTCACACCAACCTCAGAACCCGGCCTACGCACATGGGCTGGCGACGAGTGCGCTTTCGCAGTCAACAGAATCATCGAGAAAAACGGAGTAATCTCATTCCAACTCGTCAAACCCGATGACATCCCCATCCTCACGGAAGACTTTGAGAACATGCCCGCCACCACTGCCACATCCGCACAAGGCGTTGAGGGCACATTCTCCAACTGGAACTTCACACGCTGTAACGTGGTCCAGAACGCCAACGCCAACGGAAAGAAAGCCGTAGCGATGAAAAAACCCAGCGCAGTCACCATGGCGACACCAATCAAGTATAACATCAACCAAGTCTCGTTCTCAATCAACAACCCCACCAACGTCGTCGGAAAATACACACTCACCTACTCCACCGACGGCGGAACCATATGGACAAACGCGAGTATGGCAACCAACGCCACCACCTTCGAAGCTCCCGCAAAACGCAAAACAACCGCATTCTGGCAGCTCGACCTCAAGAACACCCAAAGCGTGCTTTTCCGCGTCACCATGAGCGACGGAAACCAGAACACAGCATCCTACCTCGATGACTTCACCATCTACTACTACGGAGAGCAGGGCACCGACAAAGTCACCGGCGACGTGACCGGTGACGGAAAAGTCGACATCGACGACGTGAACACCCTGATCAACGTCATGCTCGGGAAAGCGACCAACCCCGACACCGACATAACGGGTGACGGAAAAACCGATGTGGAAGACATCAACACCATTCTGAACATCATCTTATCGAAATAACACAACAACCTCAGGGGTCATCGGCGGTACGCTGACGACCCCTGATTATATCCATACACCCATAACCGAATACCCATTAACACCAAAACCCTATGCGTTTCAAACTCCTAATCACCCTGTTGCTCACCGGCTTGTCGATGATGGCAATGCCCGCCGACCCAACACCGAACAAAATCTCCCAACCTGACGGCACAACACTCACCCTGCGCCTGCTCGGAGACGAGTTTTACCACTTCAACACCACCATCGATGGCTACACCGTGCTCAAAAACGCCAACGGCGGATACGAGTACGCCGTCAGTCGCAACCGCAGCCTCACGCCTTCGGGCGTGCTCGCCCACGACCCTGAACTGCGCACCGCAGCCGACCACGCCATCCTTGAGGCAACACCACGGTACATCACCGACGCCACGCGCATAGACCAGTCGAAAGCGAAACGTCTCGAACGCGACACACAACAAGCGCCCCTGCGAATGACAACACAAGGATTCCGAGGACTTCTTGTGCTCATCAACTACACCGACAAGAAATTCCAAATGACCGACGCCAACAGTTTCTACGAGCAGATGATTTGTCAAAAGGGCTATACCGGCTTCACATGGAACAATCGCCGGCAAGCATGCCCGGGTTCATTCAGGGATTACTTCAACGACCAATCGTTCAACCAGTTCGACCCCGTGTTCGACATCGCCGGTCCTGTTGAAGTCGACTTCGGTTGCAAAGACGTCAACAGCACTTCCAACGCATGGAGAATATTCTTCGACGCGCTCGACAAACTCGATGCCACCCTCGACTTCAGCAACTACGACAACGACGGAGACGGATACATCGACATGGTCTACTTCATCGTGGCAGGATACTCGGCCAACTACTCCGGAAACAACAGCGGATACCTCTGGCCGCACAAATCCTATCTGTACGACTACTCAATCCGAAACTACCGAAAATACGACGGCGTGACGATGGCGCTTTACGCATCCTCCACCGAAATCTACGGCTGGGAGTCACAAGGCTCCACCATGCCCCTGGGAATCGGAACGATGTGCCACGAGTTCACCCACGTGCTCGGACTGCCCGACCTCTACGACACCGACTATGAGTCCAACGGACAAAGCAACCACCCGGGCACCTGGGACATCATGGCCGGCGGAGGCTCGTCGAACTACGGAAGAACACCCTGCAACTACTCCATCTGGGAACGCTACGCCCTCGGCTGGGCACAGCCGACTGAACTCAACCAGTCCGGCATCGGGTCATACACCCTGCGCAACGTGGCCACCACAGGCGACGGATTCATCCTGCGCTCGCCGGTGAACAAAGAATTCTTCATGCTCGACAACCGCCAGCGCTCTGGCTGGGACGCCTACCTGCCCGGACACGGAATGCTCGTGGCGCGCGTCGACTCCACCAATGCCGAAGTATGGAGAAACAACACCGTCAACGCCAACCCATCGCACAACTACTACGAACTCATCCGGGCCGGAAAAGGCGCATCCAACGCATCCGACCCCTTCCCAGGAACATCCAATATCACCGAATTGAACAACCTTACCGACCCCGCTCTGCTCACATGGGCTAAAGTCGGTAACGATTTCGGACTGAGCAACATCAAAGAATCCAATGGCGTCATCACTTTCGACCTTGTCACCGCCGACCAACTCACCTCCATCACCGAAGACTTCGAAACCATGCCTGTCACAACCGATAAAAACGCTTCCGGCGTGCAGGGACAGTTCACCACATGGGATTTCAGAAACGCCCTTGTCACCCAGACCAACGACCAATTCAAAAACGGAGAGAAAATGGCGGCGATGTACACAGGATCGTTCATCGCAATGACAAAGCCGGTGTACAACAAGATATACAACCTCAACTTCTCGGCCTACAACCCTTCCTCCACCACCGCCAAACTGATGGTATATGTCTCTTACGACAACCAGTTATGGACTCAACTCACGGGTAAATCCATCGAAGTGCCCGGGAAATCCGGTGACAGTTATACCATCAATGCCACGCTCACTGGCCCGGCGTATTTGCGCTTCAACATGACAGCCGGCTCAAGAACAGTTCCGTGCTACATCGACAACATCATTTTCTATGACAACGGAATGTTCGACAAGCCTACCGGTGGCGACATCAACGGCGACGGAAAAGTGGATATCGAAGACCTCAACGGAATGATTAACGCCGTGCTGGTAGGTGCGACTGACAGCGTCTTCGACGTTGACGGAGACGGAAAAGTCGATGTGCAAGACATCAACACACTGATCAACATCCTCCTCGGCTCATAACAACTCCGAAACACGCAGCATGAATCGGGTGTGACTCCAACAAACGGAATCACACCCGATTGATTATTTGCGCCTTGGAGTCACTTACCCGTGATAATGGCGATCACGGCGTTGATGTCGGCCACATCGACGCCGCCCTGGCCGTCAACATTGGCGCGGCCGTCATAACGCGCGGCCTCGTCTTTCCCGAGCAGGATATTGACGAGGATTCCGATGTCGGCCACATCCACCTTTCCGTCGTTGTCCACATCTCCGGTGAGCGCGGGAGCGTCAGCGGTTTTCACCTCAAAGGGCAACTCAAAGGCTCCGCACAAGATGGCCCAATTCCGCGTGGCATACGTCTGCTCGCCGCCAATAGGCAACAGGGCATAGGTTTCCATGCCGGAATCACGTCCGCGGGAGAGTGTATACAGCATATTGCCGCGCGCGATGAAGGTCTGGGAGGTGGACATGCTGCCGCGGCTGATCAGGCTCACGCGCTCAGCGGGTTCAAGGGTAGTCGCGTCATGCGCCGCCAGAACAACACCGTAACTGAAATATTCCGGCGTTGAAGTGTCGGCCGCGAAAGTGTAGCCATAGGCGTAAAAATGCCCGTCGTTGTCCTCAAATCCACCGCTATAGCAGGCGATACCGTTCAGGCCGGCGAGCGCGCCCGCCTTGCTCACACTTGCGGCGAGCCAATCGCCGGTGGTGGCATCGAGTTTGATGATATAACCCTCGCGAATGTTGCCGGTGGAGGTGGCGATGGTGTGTTGGCCGGTGTCGTCGGTGAGGGTGAAATTGCCCTGACCGGTCAGGTAAACCGCATTGCCAACCACATTGACACAGTTGGATTGCAGCACACTTGACCGCGTGCTCACGGGCGCGCCGCGAAACAGGCGCACCCACTTCACCGACAGGTCGGCACCAACACGGGCGGTAATCATCGACTGGTTGCCGTCGGGCAGGGCAAGGGTTTGCCCGTCCAGGGTGATGGCACAGTCGCCGTCATCGGTTCCGGTAACCATCGCGTTGACAATAAGGTCGGAGCCTGTCCGGAAAATCACGGGAGATGATTCGGCGTAGGCACGTCCGGTGGTGGTGAGCGAACCAGTGAGTTGGCCTTCGGAATTGAGTTTGACCACAAAAAGGTCGCCGCGTGTTTTCTGCGCGTCACCGTCCCAGCCAGCCGTATTGTGCGGCGTCAGGGTAAGTGTGGCCGACGGGGTGTCGAAGGTGACAGGGTTAACATATCGGCCGGCGAGGTAGAAATTGCCCTGACCGTCAGCCTCCATTCCGCTGATGAAGAAGGCCGAGGTGGTGAGTTGGTCGGCTTCACCGGTGGCGTCGGGTTGAGGCGCGTTACTGACGCTGATCAGCCGGTGCCAGAGGATTTCACCGTCGGCGCTGACTTTCATCAGCAGTCCCTGCCACCAGCGTTTGTGCTCCTGCGAGGGAAGACGCCAGTCGATGGTGGTGACTTCGCCGGTGGCGTCGGTAAAGCGGATGGGTTCGGTGCGGAGGTTGTCGGTGTGACGGATCACGCAGGCCACATACACACCGCCGTCGGCCGCGGGCACCACGCCGCCGTTGTTCGAGGAGATTTCTCCACTGGTGGAATACACATTCCAAAGGAATTGTCCGTTAAGGTCGGTCTTGAGCAGGTTGAAGTTGTTGTTATATCCGGCTCCTTGGTAGGCGGCTCCGGTGGCGATGCGGGTGTTGTTGTAGTAGATTGAGGCGGTGGGGTCGGTGTAGCCGTGGTCTTGACCCGTATCACCGTTGCCGACAACTGAGCCCACGCAAGAGAGGTAGTACAGACTCCCGTCGGCCATGGTCATATCTATGCCCATATCGGGGGCGGTGGCGTCTAAGAGGCTGAACCATTTCACGGAGGTTTGGTTCAGTGCCGCGTTGGCGGACAGCGTGATTGCCGCCAGGGCAAGCAGGGAAAGGATTCTCATAAGTTCGGTATGTTGGCGCAAAAGAGGTCGACACGGATGCCGGCCTCTTTGCTGATGTTAGTAAAGTGTGTTATTTGACGATGATTTTCTTGCCATTGGTGATGTAGATGCCTGCGGGGAGGTTTTCGGCGTTGCGCGAGAACAGGCGTCCATCGATGGTGTATACATTGGAATCGACTTTGGAGGCGGCTTTGATGTCGGTCACGCCGGTGGTATTGTCGACAATGACGCGCACGGAGGCTTTCACGTTGGGATTGGCGTCGGAGGTTGCGGTGATGATGGCCGAGTTGCCGGCGGTTGCGCCATTACGGGCCGGAGCGGCGGCGGGCTGCAAGGCGGTGACGGTTCCGTCTTCGTCAACACTGACCAGCGATTCATCAGTGGAGGTCCAGATCACCATAGCGTTGCTGGGGTCAACGGGAAGCACGGAGGCGAACAGGTCAACGGTCTGGCCGGGTTGGAGCGTAATGGTTTCGTTCACGTCTTCGATGGTTACCGATTTCACGGCGCCCACGGGAACGTCCATAGCGATTTGCGTCCAGCGGAAAGCGTCAGAGTTGAATTTAAGGTTGGAGTTATAGAATGTGCAGTCGGCATTGCGGTTTCCGTGGCGGAACATGGCATACAGGCGTGTGCCGTCGGTTATCAGGACTTGGCCGTCGCAGGTGAGGTCGCAGTATTCCACCTGGTCGGTCACGGCAAGTGTCTCGGGGTTGAGTTGAAGCAGGCTGCCTTCGCTTGACCAGTTGGCGTTGGCGGGGGTGAGGCCGCGGTCGATGACGTACAGGTTTCCGTCTGTTCCTTCATAGATACCGAAGAAGCCGTGTTGGTTCGCGTTGATCACATTGCATGCTGTCGGGTTGCCGTCGGTGTCGAATTGTATGATCCACGGTTCGCGCGCGTGGCTGGTGGCGTTGTTGGTATATGTGGTCTCGCCGATGGTGATGCCGTATTTGGCCGAGCCGAGGAGATAGAGGCGATTGGAAGCGTATGCGATGGTGTACATTTGCCATGCGCTGCCGCTAACGGTAGAGGGTGTGTAACTGAGCCATTCCACGTTCAGGTCGGTGTCGAGCAAGGCGAGATAGGGGCTGACGTAGGTGTTGGTGGCTGTAACGGCTTTGTCACCGAGGCTGACTTCGGTGTCTTTGAGACCTTGAATGAGGCCGCCCACATAAAGCGAGTTGCCCACCACAAGGAATCGTTCCACGTTGTCGTAGGTCGAAGCGCCGGTGCTGACGAAGTGTTTCAGATAGTTACCTTCGCTGTCGAGTTTGATGATGTACATATTACCCACGGAAGATGCGTTTCCGGTCCAAGTGGCCACGTTGTGCGGCTCAATGGTCACGTTATCAATGGTTATGGCAGCCGTTTGGCGTCCGCCGAGGAAGATGTTTCCGGCGTTGTCAACGGCGATGTCGTAGGTGTAGATACCCTGACCGATGTTGCGCGACGATTGGTTCCACTTGGGATACGTTTCGGCATCGGCGGTGGTGTTGGCAGTGATTTGTTTGAGCCATTGAATCTCGCCGTCGGCGTTGAGTTTGAAAACGACACCGCGGTAGTTCCGGGTTCCTTCGGTGGTCCAATCGATTTCGGTGGTGTTTCCGAGCGCGTCTTTCAGAGCGGGTTTCTGGTCGGTATACCCCTCGCTGTGGCGCATGTTTGCGAACACGACGGCTCCGCCGTCGGCTGTGGCGGCGAGCTGCACCTCGTTGCTGCTCACCTCGCCTTGGGTCGACTGCATGCTCCAAATCAGATTGCCGTCGGCCGAAAGTTTGGCCACAACGAGTCCCTGGTTGGCGGAATTACCGGCGTAGTTCGTGCCGGTGCCGATGGTCGCGTCGCCAAAGAGAAGACTTTGGTCGGCGGAGGTGGAACCCATCTGTCCGCAAACGAGCAGGTTGCCCTGCGGGTCAAGAGCCATGTTTCCGGCCTGGGTGGTGAGAGACGTACCCGTGCCGCCGTTCTTGAACTCTTTAGCCCAAGCAACACTCATTTGTTCGAGCGACTGGGCACCGCAGAGCATCGAAGCCGATGCCGCCAGTGCCAATGTGAATGCGTAGATCTTTTTCATATGAATTGAGGCTGTTAAAGTTTATTACGGTTTTACAACCGCAAAATTACCGCCTCAATCCGGACTGGGGAATAACCAAATATGAGGATTTATTCCGCCTGACTTCATAAAAATGGGGGAACTCCGCCTAAGGCAAAGGCTGCTTACGCTCCACCACGCGTCCGTTCACAATCTCATACAGCCGGTCAAACTCCTCGCGGGTGCGTTTCCACCGGTTGTGGCTCCACAACCAGTACTGCGGAGCGCGCCGGATGGTGGTTTCCAACAGCCGGAAGTACTCATCGGTGATGGCGAACTCGGGCATGGTTGACGCGTCGTCGGTAATCCACCGGATGGTGCCCTCGTAATAGCCGCGCTTGACGCACACGATGTCGAGGTATATCACCGCCTGACGCTCGCGCCGGGCGATACGCTCCACGCCGGTGAGCACGGGCGTGTCCTGATTCATGAACGTGGTCCAGTGGTGAATGTTCCACCACAGGGGCACCTGGTCGGAAATGTACCCCACAAGGGTGGGATGGCCGCCCTGACGTTGGGTGATGATCCACCGCAGGATGTCGTTCATCGCGATCGACTGCGAGCCCATGCGGTTGCGGAAGGTGAGGAACAACCGGTCGAACACCTCGTTCTCCAACGGGTGATACACATGACCGAAGCCGCCGTTGGGCATCTCGCCGAGCCACTGCCGAATCGAGGTCACCATCTCCCAGTTGCCGTAATGCCCGAGGTACATCGCGATGCTCTTTCCCTCGTTCAGCGCCTCTATCACGCGCTCCATGCCGTGGAACTTCATGCGGCGTTTGATGTTGTCCATCTTCATCGTGGCGAACTTCACCGTCTCGGCGATATAATCGCAGAAGAAACGGTAAAACCGCCTGCGCAACCTCACAATCTCCTCATCCGACATCTCGGGGAACGACGCGCGAAGATTCTTGTCCACCACACGCCGGCGATAACGGATCACCAGTCCGATAATCACATACAGCACATCGGACATCAAATAATGAAACCACATCGGCAGCAACGACAACAAGTACCACCCGCTATATAGCAGGTAGTACACCACGCGGCCGGAAACTGTGTTCATTTTCACGCCGCAAAGGTACAAAATATTTAGGTGGCTAATATAAATCACGAAAAAGTTTTTTATGTATGGGCCATAATCGGCCGCACCTCAGCAAACCGGCCGACAACAAAACTCATTTCGGGAATTTATAAATTTACTCAATCCGCATCTGTGGAGTGATGAGTGCACATTGGGTGTACTTGAGGTGGGTTCTATAAATTCCAGAAATGAATCAGATGGTTTCGGTCGGGTTGGGGCACCTGCCGGCATCTTTTGCTTCAACTTCTTGA
>CACYCT010000039.1 GCA_902772965.1 uncultured Bacteroidales bacterium
CTGGACTTGTTCAGTGTGAACGAACTCACGTATGCCCGCACTTGGAAGCGGCAACTCGCACTCAGGTTTGAGCCGTCGGTAGTGGTGACGGTAATATCTGCCGTACCCACGCCTTTGGCTGTCACCACACCATTCTGGTCGACCGTGGCGACACCGTTGTTGCTCGATGTCCACGACAGTTTTTTGTTGGTGGTGTTGGCGGGCAACACGGTGGCCTGCAGTGTATCGCTGGTGCCGGTATAGAGGATTGACGAGGTTTTGTTCAGCGTCAACGATGCTGCATGGAAGTAGGGTGTCACGTCCACACTGGTCGCCGTGCCGTTATAACCATCGTCATAGTCGGTGTTCATAAACACCATATTGCTGAATGCGATGGTACCGGCCTGAGTGAAACTGCCGGTGGCCCGCACTTTAACCTTGGCGAAAGCCTGCCTGTTGCTTGATGCCCAATTGCCGCTCTTGGTGGCAAGGATGCGCAGTCGCCGTCGAGAGGAGCTGTAAGTGCTCTTGATGGTGCAGACCCCAGTCTCCTGGCAGTAGGTCTGATTCTCGAAAGCGACAGGTTCCAGTCCGGCGGGGAAAGTCACATCAATCTGAAACGCACTCCGCATCGCCGCAGGATTGGTGACCAGCAGAGTCACTTCGCGCTCAGTGCCTTGCGGCATCAGCAGGGTGTCGCACGAAACGGTGTAGCCGCCACGAATTTCGTAGGCGCTCACCACTTGTGCAAGCCCTGCCATGGTCAACAGGATGACCATGAATGTTCTTAAGAATCTCATAATATTGTGTTTTAGTTATGTTGTCGTCATAAATATTTGTCTCTATTTTTGTTTCGTTTCTAAAGGGCGAGGCGCAAGCCACGGCTGGGGTACGTGTCCGACGGCGAGCCGAAGATCCGGTACGACACGCGGCAGCCCCCGGCGTAGGCGCTCCAGCCGCCTCCACGGGGCACGCGGTTGGAGCCCGAAGTTGGACCGGTTGGATTGGTCTGAGCTCCGCTGCTGTAACTGCCGTACCAGTCCTGGCACCACTCCCCAACGTTGCCGCTCATGTCGTATAGGCCCAGTTCATTCGGCGCCTTGGTGGCTACGGGATGAGTGCCATAGTTACTGCTACCGCTGTCCACAGAATATGCATTGTCGTAATACCACGCCACATTGCCAATGGTGTTGCTGCCGGAGTACTTATAGCCCTGACTCCGGTTCCCGCCGCGAGCGGCATACTCCCACTCTGCCTCAGTGGGCAGACGGAAATTCGCTCCGGTCAGCTGGTTCAGTTTGATGATAAACGTCTGGCAGTCGTACCAACTCACCTGCTCCACTGGCCGCTGCAAATTGCCGGTGAAATCGCTGGGATTGCTCCCCATCACCGCTACCCACAACTCCTGCGTCACCTCTGTCTGACCGATGCAGTAACTGCTTAAAGTCACCTGATGAGCCGGCTTTTCATTACTATAGGCATCGCTACCCTGCTCGGCAGTGGCGCCCATCGTAAACGTGCCGCCCACAACACGAACCATCTTGAACGAAACACCGTTAACGGTATAGGACCGTAAATTAAAATTTTCAAAAGAGCGAAGCAGGTTTGCATCCACGGCATCAATGATGCCGTCGCCATTGATGTCATATTTCGCGTCGTAGGCGGCATCCTGATTGATGATCCTCTCGGTAAGGAGTTCATAGTCCGCTTCATCTACCCAACCGTCGCCGTTCAAATCATAGTCCACAGCTCCCGCAAGGAGCGGAACCGTGACGGCAACGGCTATCGCCAATTTCTTTATCAGTCTGTTCATATCTCGGTTTATTTGATTTTTATGATAATTAATTATTTAAGAAGGTAGAACCTGTTAGCGATATAAATTTATACACTGATTGCGTGTTGATTAGCGTCGAAGACGCAATTGCATCGAAGATGCAAAACTTTCGTTAACCCCGGGTAAGTACCCCGAAAGGGTGCGCAACCTGAGGACGGGGCGCATCTTAATACGGGCGAATGGACCGGGATGACGAATGTCTTGATCTGCATGTCGGTTTAAGTTTTTCTGATTTCGCCGGTTGTTTAGCTTCGGGGCGAGCCCGGTAGGGCTTTTCGCCCCCGAAGGCTCAACAACCGTGCGAACGTTTTCTTTTCTTTTTGCTTTTTCCTTTTGAAGGGTGGAAACTAAAGGGCGAGGCGCAGGCCAAGGTAGTTGCACGTGCCCGACGACGTGTCGTAGTACCGGGACGACACGCGGCAGTAACTGGCGTTGAAGCTCCAGCAGCCACCACGGCGCACGCGGCGGGAGCCCGAAGGACCGGTTGGATTGGTCTGAGCTCCGCTGCTGTAACTGCCGTACCAGTCCTGGCACCACTCCAAAACGTTGCCGCTCATGTCGTATAGGCCCAGTTCATTCGGCGCCTTGGTGGCTACGGGATGAGTGCCATAGTTACTGCTACTGCTGCCCACAGAATATGCATTGTCGCGATACCACGCCACATTGCCAATGGTGTTGCTGCCGGAGTACTTGTAGCCCAGACTCTTGTTCCCTCCGCGCGCGGCATACTCCCATTCCGCCTCGGTGGGCAGGCGGAATTTGGCTCCGGTCAGTTGGTTCAGTTTGGTGATAAACGTCTGGCAGGAAGTCCAGCTCACCATCTCCACCGGACGCTGCAAATTGCCGGTGAATTTGCTGGGATTGCTCCCCATCACCGCCACCCACAACTCCTGCGTCACCTCGGTCTGACCGATGCAGTAGCTGCTCAAAGTCACCTGATGAGTGGGCTTTTCATCACTTTCGGCATCGCTGCCCTGCTCGGCGGTGGCGCCCATCGTAAACGTGCCGCCCTCCACGCCGACCATCTTAAACGAAACGCCGTTGACAGTGTATATGCCGGCACGCCAAGTAGCATGTGTCCTATAGCATTCAACATCAACGATGTCTATTTGCCCGTCGCCATTGATGTCATATTTCGCGTCGTAGGCGGCATCCTGATTGACAACGCGGTCGGTTAGCAGGTCGTAATCCAGACGATTCACCTCTCCGTCGCCGTTCAGGTCATAGTCCACAGCTCCCGCAAGGAGCGGAACCGTGACGGCTACAGCTATCGCCAATTTCTTTATCAGTCTGTTCATATCTCGGTTTATTTGATTTTAATGGTCATGTAATTATATAAGGTGGAACCTGTAGGCGGAATTAATTATGGCTCTGTAATGTTTTGTGTGGGTAATGTCTCATGTAACTTTTTCCGGGCTAAGACATCACTTCCTTTAATTCCTCCAACGGGTAAGGTGGGCTCTAAAATTCGCCGTTTGACTACGGAAAGGCTCAGATCCCTTTAGTCCTTGCCATAGCCGGTTGGTTGACTTTGCAAAGATACGATTTTTAGTTTATTGACAATTTACCCCCTGAATTTTTTATTATTTGTTAACAAACCAACTGAATAAGGTCAGAAAGCACTTTGTCGAAAATTTTACCGCATAAAACAAGTCGATTGACAAAAAAGCCTTATCTTTGCGTCTATGAAAGCACTCGTGGTAAAAAACACCGGCAGTACATACACAGTACGCACCGACGACGGCGGCACCCTCAACTGCAAAATCAAGGGCAACCTGCGCCTGCGAGGATTCCGCTGCACCAACCCCGTTGCCGTCGGCGACCGCGTCAGCGTCGAACTCCAGCCCGACGGAACAGGCTGGATTACAGCCATCGAGCCGCGACGCAACTATATCATCCGCCGCGCCTCAAACCTCTCGAAGCAGTTCCAGATCATCGCTGCCAACCTCGACCTCGCCGTGCTCGTCGTCTCGCTTGCCCAGCCCGTCACCAACACCACCTTCATCGACCGCTTCCTCGCCACAGCCGAAGCCTACAACGTGCCGGCGCTGCTTGCCGTCAACAAAATCGACCACCTCTCCCACCCCGACGACCGCGACCTGCTCGACGCCGTGGCCCACCTCTACCGCACCATCGGCTACCCCGTCGTCTGCCTCTCGGCCACCACCGGCGAGGGGCTCGACAGCCTCCGGCAGGCGCTCAAAGGCAAAACTTCGCTCCTCTCGGGCAACTCCGGTGTGGGCAAAAGCAGTATCATCAACCAGCTCGTGCCCGACGCACACCTCCGCACAGGCTCCATCTCCGCCATTCACCACACCGGAATGCACACCACCACTTTCTCCGAAATGCTCCACCTACCGGGCGGAGGCTCAATCATCGACACTCCCGGCGTCAAAGGATTCGGCACCATCGACTTCGAGCGAGGCCAAGTGGCACACTACTTCCCCGAAATCTTCCGCATCGGAGCACAGTGCCGATTCGCCAACTGCACCCATACCCACGAACCCGGATGTGCCGTCATTCAAGCCGTGGAACAGGCGCTTATCAGCCAATCACGCTACGCTTCATACCTGAGCATCATCAACGACGACCCCGAAGAGAAATACCGAAAGCCACAATAAAACCCCACCGGCACGATTATTGCTAATCATACTAAAAAAACCAATACACCTACAACTATGAAAACTAAAGCCATTCTGTTCACAATCCTGCTCGCGCTCGCCGCTCTCACCGCCCGGGCCGACTCTCCGTTGACGTCCACCGAATTCGCTAATGTCTACGCCGACAACGAAATGGTACAACTCGCCATCCAACTCGAGGGAGACCTCAACACCACACTGCTCAACTACCTCGCCGACCCTAAAAGCCCCGTCGACGTACGCGTAGCCATCATCAACGCCGCCAGCTGGAAATTCGAAGGGAAATCCACCGGCAACCAACTTCTCACCTACCTCCTCGGCCGATACAAAGTTAAAAACGAAGAAAAATTGGCCAAAAAAATTGATGCCGGCACGCTTATCACATATGCCTACGCGAAGGCGATGAGCGACTACTTCAACGTTGACAAAGCCCTTGAAATCGCCGAAACGGCTGTGAAGAAAAACAAGACCCGCAGCTTCACCGTCGACTTCATCGCCGCACTGATTCGAGCACAGAAATACCTCGACAGCGACTGGGCAGCCGTCTACACAACCGTCAACAACGTGCTCAACGACGGCTCACTCAGCCTCGACATGCGCCAAGGCGCCATCGACGCTGTTATGGAATACATCGGCCTTTACAAAGAATACGTTGACAAAACTCAAAATTGAGCAAAGCCACAAACAAAAATTTGGCCAATCAAACAAAAAAAACTAATTTTGCACTCAGAAACAAGAAATAAATAGCCACCGATGAAGAAATCCATCCTTTCCCTCGCCGTCGCGCTCACGCTGAGCCTCTCGGCTTGCACCGAATGGGGCAACACCGACCACAACGCCGAGCAAGCCGATACCCTCACCGATGAGCAGATAGACTCCACCCTACAATCCGAGCCCACCATTACCGGCGTGGCCATAGATGGTTCGAGGCGAAACGTCTTTCTGCAAGTCGACAACGACACGCTCGACTTTGAGCTCGCCGGCACAGACAACCTCACATGGGAAATCGGCGACACCATCACCCTTCGTTTCGAGAAAGGTCCAACAGGCAACGACACCATCATTCACCTGATTGATGTAAAGTCTCAGCAGTGATTCCGCCACCCACCATTTGTTTTATCAAACATTGAAACTACATATTTTTTTGTTGCGGTAGTAGCTCAGTTGGCAGAGCGTCAGCTTCCCAAGCTGAAAGTCGCGGGTTCGAATCCCGTTTACCGCTCAACTGATAATCAAGCACTTACACAAATAACGCCCACCCAATCGGGCGTTATTTTTTTGTTAAAGCGTTGAAGAATACCCATTCGCCGACCTCAACAACGACGGCAAAGTTGACGTAAGTGACCTCAACTCCGTTATCGATTTCTTGCTCAACTGACAAAGAACCACATAATCACTTGTTTTACAGCGGCCTGTCAAACAGTCAGGCCGCTGTGATTTTTTACTGTGCGAACGGTGTCTGGAGCGGCAGGCGGGATGCTGAGATGAATTTCAAGCGTTGCTTGTGGCCACGGAGATTCCGCCATGAAACGACTGATTAACATTAATAAACCATCAAATCTCACCGTTTGCGAAAAAAAGACATTAATTTTGTAGCCTCAAAAGAAAACGCCACCGATGAAAATCACATTGCTCACCATAGGAAAGACCTCATCTGCCTATCTCACAACGGGCATTGACGACTATCTTTCCCGAGTGAAGCACTTTGCGGATCTACAATTGGTGTGTCTGCCTGACGTGAAAAACGCGCGTAATCTCACCGCCGCACAGCAAAAGCAGGCCGAGGGGAAAATAATCCTTGACGCAATCGACCCTTCCGACCATGTTGTCCTGCTCGACGAGCGCGGAAAACAAGCATCCTCAGCCGAGTTCGCCACCATGCTGCAAAAGCGCATGGCAAGCGGGTTGAAGAGGTTGGTCTTTGCTATCGGCGGCCCATACGGATTCGACCAAGCAGTCTACGACCGCGCCGACGGTCTTCTCTCGCTCAGCAAGATGACCTTCTCCCACGAGATGGTACGCCTCTTTTTCGTTGAGCAGATTTACCGCGCTTTCACCATCATCAACCACCTCCCCTATCACCACGAATAATCCCCCCTACGAAATAAGCAATGATTGACTTAGACTTCCTCAACAATATGCAACAGGCCGCCGGAGCGCGTGTGTTGCCTATCGTGACAGAAATCGACATGTCGCATAACGACGAAAACCAACTCAATCCAAACGACCGAATCGAAATACCCATCCTCCCGATGAGAAACATGGTGCTCTTCCCCGGTATCACCATCCCCGTCTCCATCGGACGACCCAAATCAATGCGACTGATTCAGGAAGCCGTAGAAAAACACATACCCATCGGAGTGGTCTGCCAGCGTGACTCACAAGTCGACGACCCGCAGCAAACCGACCTCTACCCCAGAGGCACTGTTGCACACATCATTAAGGTGCTCGAACTTCCCGACGAGTCCACCAACATCATACTGCAAGGGCAGTCAAGTTTCACACTCGATGAAATCACCGCAACACAACCCTATCTGCGAGGACAGGTCACCATCATCGAAGAGAAAGTTCCCGAGAAAAACGACAAGGAAGCCGCTGTGCTCATCGCTTCCATCAAGGAGGTCACCAACAGAATCCTCGCCACACTCGGCGACAACGGGCAAGACCTCGCTTTCGCGATCCGTAACATCGAGTCTCCGCTTTACCTGATCAATTTCCTCGCCTCCAACCTGCCTTTCGACGCAGAGCAAAAAGAGAAAATGCTTGAGGAGTCCGACTTCAAGAAACGCTCCTACCTCCTTTACTCCTACCTCCGGCAGGAAGCGCAACTGGCCGAACTCCGGGCTAACATACAATCAAGAACACAGGAAGACCTCTCGCAACAACAACGCGAACACTTCCTGCAACAACAAATCAAAACCATACAGGAAGAACTCGGCAACGGAGACGACGACATTCCGCAACTCAGAGCCCGAGCAGCCGAAAAACGCTGGCCTGAAGCCATCAGCGAGCAGTTCGAGAAAGAAATACGGAAACTCGAACGCCTCAACCCCCAGTCGCCCGACTACTCCGTGCAGTATTCCTACCTCGACACCATTCTCAACCTACCCTGGGAAAACTACTCCCGCGACTACTTCAACCTCAAAAAGGTGGAAGACAAACTCAACCGCGACCACTACGGCCTCGAACAGGTCAAAGACCGCATACTCGAACACCTCTCCGTGCTCAAACTCCGCGGCGACCTAAAAGCACCTATCATCTGCCTCTACGGACCGCCGGGAGTGGGAAAAACTTCGCTCGGAAGCTCCGTAGCCGAAGCGCTGCACAGGCGCTACGCCCGCATCTCACTCGGTGGACTGCACGACGAGGCCGAGATTCGCGGACACCGCCGCACTTACATCGGCGCCATGCCCGGACGAATCATTCAGGCACTCGCGAATTGCGAGACAGGCAATCCCGTCATCGTGCTCGACGAAATCGACAAAGTGGGACAAGACTTCAAAGGCGACCCATCGTCGGCACTCCTCGAAGTGCTCGACCCCGAGCAGAACAGCCACTTCCACGACAACTATCTCGACCTCGACTACGACCTCTCGCACGTACTCTTCATCGCAACCGCCAACACCCTGACAACCATCTCCCAGCCACTGCTCGACCGAATGGAAATCATCGAAATCAACGGCTACATCACCGAAGAGAAAATCGAAATCGCCAAGCGACACCTGCTGCCCAAACAACTCGAGGAAAACGGCTTCGGCCGGCGTGAAATCAAATTCGACGATGCCGTGCTCACACAGATTATCGAAAACTATACACGCGAGAGCGGCGTGCGCGAACTCGAAAAGAAAATCGCCAAAGTGCTCCGAAAAATCGCACGCGTAAAAGCCCGAGGCGACAAATACAAGAAAACCGTCAACCTTGACGACCTCAACACCTACCTCGGCCCGGCCGAATACAACCGCGACAGGTACGAGGGCAACGAGTTCATCGGCGTGGTAACAGGCCTCGCATGGACCGCCGTGGGCGGAGAGATTCTCTTCGTCGAATCCTCGCTCGCCAAAGGTAAAGGCGACAAACTCACCCTCACCGGAAACCTCGGCGAGGTGATGAAAGAATCGGCCGTGCTCGCACTGCAATACCTCCGCGCGCACGCCGACAGCCTCGGAATCGACCACGACGCGTTCGACCAATACAACGTGCACATCCACGTTCCCGAAGGCGCGATACCCAAAGACGGACCCTCGGCAGGCGTAACCATGGTGACCTCGCTCGCTTCATCATTCACCGGAAGAAAAGTGCGCGACCACATCGCCATGACCGGCGAGATTACCCTGCGCGGACGCGTACTGCCCGTGGGAGGAATCAAAGAAAAAATACTCGCCGCAAAACGCGCCGGAATCACCGACATCATCCTCTGCCGAGACAACAAAAAGGACATCGACCAAATCAACGACATCTACCTGCAAGGCCTCACGTTCCACTACGTCACCACAATCGACGAAGTGCTCAGTTACGCCCTGCTGCCGTCATAGCGCCGGAGGAAGTTCGGCCGGCAGCGGCCCCGGCGAGAACATCGCCGTGACAAGCGTCACACGCTCGGGCAAACGCCCGTCGGTGGCCCACACAAGCGGCAATCCGAACAACTGCTCCATCGTGCCGGCCAAGTCAAACCCCACCGCCTCAAGCGAACTGCGCAACCGATCCGGGTGCCGGCACGGTACACCCTCTACCCTACTGCACACTGCCGCGCCACACTGACGGCAACGGCCCGTGAACACGCGACACCCTTCCAACCGACGCTCTTGAGCGTAAAGAAACGGAAGCAGCACACGCCACGCCGCCTCAATCGCTTCCCACGTCACCCGCTCGCGAGCAGCGCGGTCACGCACACGATCACGAACCGAATCGCTGAACGTGATCACCGTTGCCCATATCGTCACCTGACTGAAGCCGTCGGTCTTTTCCCGAACATCGCCCTCAAACGGCGGACAAGACCACACACGGCCATAACTGTCACATTCACGACAATACGCCAGAAAACGCTCCACGTCACGAAACCGCGCGACATACTCGGCGGCATCCATCACAACAACACGATGAGAGAACATATAATCCTTTTCCATACCGCAAAAGTACATAAATCCGTAATAAGTGCCAAAATATTATGAGACAAACTATTTTTAAATTCATTAACCCTCCTTATAAACTATGTAACTGTTCAGCGATTGCTGATTCAGCGGAATACAAACGACAACCGCAACAACAAAGACAACATTTGAACGCAAAAAGGTGGTTAAACAACGGATGATGCTGCTCAGCGCAGGAGGCGCGGGCGGGCCGAAGGTCCGACTTTGCGCGTAAGACCATGCAACCCCATAGGGCTCGAGGCGATGTTGAAACGCAGGTTGCACGAAGTGCAGCGCGTGGTGCCGAAGGCATCAACACTCGCCTCAACATTGCGGCCTCGAAGACCCGCGCCGCTTGGTCACACGGTCACGCGCGTAAGCCGTGCCTCGAAGAGGAACTTTCGCTGCAAACAAGTGAAATGTTGTGGATACGGAGATAACGGATTCGTC
>CACYCT010000040.1 GCA_902772965.1 uncultured Bacteroidales bacterium
CCAGCGAGGTTGAGTTCCCCCTCTGAGTTAGAGGGGGTGGCCGTAAGGCCGGGGGAGTCTGTCCGTTACAAGCAAACCGGCATATTTGGATGTATATAGTTGATAATCTGTGTTTTGTATCTGTATTAGACACACTCCTCCGGCACTCCGTGCCCTATCGGGCAAACCTTTTCTCATTGGCTCGCTCCGCTCGCTTGGCCCTAACTTAGGGGAGGAACTGCTAACGCGGTGTAATTCTCTGGTTACCAGAGTATTTGAGTTCCCCCTCTGAGTTAGAGGGGGTGGCCGTAAGGCCGGGGGAGTCTGTCCGTTACAAGCAAACTGGCGTGTGTCTGATACAAGCAAACCTGCGAGTGAATGATACAGCGACAAGGCGGCCGGTGCAAAACCTCGATAGAGGTTACAGTTCTTTAACCCCACTTTGGGCGTGCGAGCGCAGCGAGTACGGCCTAAGTGGGGATCCGGGGGCAGTGGGGCGAGGCTACCTCGATAGAGGTTGCATTTCAATGACGAAAACAATTAAGCACAAAACCCTTGACATGAGCACAAAATCACCTTTCCACATTGTCATCAAGACAAATAACACACCTATGACTGATTGCTTTATGACGGAACTGCAACCTCTATCGAGGTAGTTACGCAGGCCTTCTCCCCATCCCCACTTAGGCGTTCGCTCGCCGAGGCTCACTCCGCCAAAGTGGGGCTAAAGAAATTGCACCTCTATCGAGGTGTTTTTTTGCGCATATTTGCTTGGGATACAGATATATCCGGCACTTCCTTTTACTGTATCTGACACACTCCTCCGGCGCTACGCGCCACCTCCCCTAACTTAGGGGAGGAACTGCTAACGCGCTGGAAGTCATTATAATACACAAATCCAGCGCTAAAAACCTCGATAGAGGTTGCAGTTCTTTAACCCCACTTTGGACGTGCGAGCGCAGCGAGTACGGCCTAAGTGGGAATGCCGGGGGGGTGTCCGATACAAGCAAAACTTGCCCCGAGGGCATGTGCAGGTTGACTCACACCCTCGGGGGATATAGGGTTTGGTTATGTGGCTTGGCTGTCGGCTTATGGCTTGACGGGGATGTTGTCAATCCGCCGCTGGTGCCGGCCGCCTTCGAAGGGAGTGCTGAGGAAGGTGTCGACGATGGCGATGGCCTCGTCGTTGGTGATGAACCTTCCGGGCAGCGCGAGGGCGTTGGCATCGTTGTGCTGCCGCGCGAGGCGGGCGAGTTCGGGTTGCCAGCACAGGGCCGAGCGTATGCCCTGGTGCTTGTTGAGGGTGATGTTGATTCCCTCGCCTGAGCCGCACACGGCAATGGCGGGGTAGCACCGGCCGGCTTCAACGGCTTCGGCGGCGGGGTGCGCAAAGTCGGGGTAGTCGCACGATTCCTCGCTGTGGGTACCGAAGTCATGGTAGGGTATGCCGCTGGCTTCGAGGTGGGCGATGATGGCTTGCTTGGTGGCGTAGCCGGCGTGGTCAGAGCAGAGGGCTACCGGTGTGTTTTCGCGGAGAATGGTCATTATTTTCCGAGTACGGCGTTAATCACTGTGTTGATGTCTTCCACGTCGGTTTTTCCGTCGCCGTTGGCATCCGTGCTTCCTCCGGTGGCGGGTTTTGCGGCCACGAAGTTGACTTTGATCATCTGTCCGAGCACGGAAACCATGTCGATGTCGATGGTGACGCTGATGGTGTTGTCGTTGAAAGCGGCCTGGAGGTCAACGGGGACAGGGCCGAGACCCGGTCCGATCCACACGGGCACTTCGGGGTCGTCGCCGGCTGTGATGGTGACGTCCTGCTTGGTGGCGATGTTTGTGAATCCGTAGCCTTCGGTTCCGGTGAGGTTGGGCAGGGCGATGTTGCCGACTCCGATTTTTTGTGTTCCGACGTCGAGCACGAAGTTGTTCAGTGAGAAGGAGTAGGTGTTGTCACCGTTGTCCACGAGGGTGATTGTGGCTTGCTGGCGGGCGACGTCCTCGTTGATTTTCACGGTGAGTTGCCCGGTGAAGTCTGTGGCGTTCATGCCGAGCGCGCACAGCAGTGTGGCGGCAATAAGTAGCAGTTTTTTCATAATCGGGTGTTTTTTAATTATGAATGTTGGAGGCTCACGCTGTTGGTGGAGCCTCCAACTGTGTTTGGTTATCCGGATTGGTTAGAAGACGACTTTCTCGGCTTTTTGTGTGCCGTCGGTGTAGCGTGTGACGACGATGTTGATGCCTTGTTGGGGTTGGCTCACGCGCACACCGGCGAGGTTGTAGTAAGCGGTTGCGGCGATGGTTTTACCGGCGTTGATGTCGCTCACGGCTGTTGTGGGCTCGTTGATGTTGATGGTGTAGACGTTGATGTTCTGGAGGTCGGCCGATACGGCTGCGACGTTTGCGAGGTAGCCGTTGTCGGCGGTGTCAACGCGTGCGCCCACGTAAGCGCTTTGTCCGTCGGTGTCAACGGCGAAGTCGTCGGTAGAGACGGCAGCTGCGCGTGCGGGAGCGGCTTGGGGAGCGTTCAGGGTGATGTTGTATTGCTTGGTTTCGGGGTCAAAGCCTTCGAGCGTTTGTCCCTGGAAGCGCAGGTCGGTCACGCCGGCGTTGTATACGAGGCTGATGTCGTCAACGAAGAGAGAGTCGGCGTCGGTGACGGTTCCTCCGATACCCCACAAACCGCCTTCAACCTTGCAGCTGCCTTGTCCGGGGTCGGCGTTGGTCGAGAAGGTGACCAGCAGTGCTTTGGCCTCGGCGTTGTTGGCTGCGTAGGTGTCGTAGTCGAAGGGTACGGTGATTTCCTGCCATTGGCTGTTGTTGATTGCGATGGTGCGGTTGGTGGCTTTGGCCACGACGTTGGTGTAGGTCTGGTCTTCGGGGTCTTGGTAGCGTGTTCCGTCGGTGATGACGGCGTTAACGGTCGCGTAGGGGTGTGCGGCCTGGAATTCCTGTTGATAGAAGCGCACCCAGGTTTTGAGGGCGTCGGGACGTGCTTGCAGGGTTACGTAATAGGGGTTCTGGAAGTGGTCGACGTCGGTTGCGCTCATGTCGAGGTAGGAGTGGTTGGCGGTGTTGGCCGCGGTGGCGTTTCCGGCGTTGAGGCGTCCGGTGGTCATGGTTCCGTTGGCCACGATTCCGATCACTTTGGTGGACGTGAGCACGGCGCTATATTGTCCGTCGCTGCCCGGGCGTGTGACTTGGGATTGGAAGATGTGGTCACCTGCCATTGCGGCGAAGTTTCCGGTAGCGGTCTGGAACGAGTGCCAGAACATGGGTTCGGGTTTATAGCCGCTTGCCGCTTCGGCCCAGATTTCGAAACCGTTGTTGCCGATTTGGAAGTCGTCGAGGGTGTTGTCGAATTTGACGGCGATGACTTGTCCGAGTTGCTCGAAGTTGATGTCGATGTATGCCACGATGTGTTGGTCGTTGAAGGCTGATGTCATCTGCACGGGTATCTCACCCAGTCCGGGGCCGGCCCATGTGGGTACGGAGGTGTCGGTTCCTTCGGCGATGGTGATGTTCTGGTTGGTTGTGAGCACTTTCACGCCGTTGGCGTCAATTGCTTGCAGGTCGGGAAGAACGATGTTTCCGATGGCCATTTGTCCTCCGAGTACGAAGTTTTCGAGCGAGAGGGTGTAGAGGTCGCCGTTCTGGTCAACGTTGATGGTGACCTCGTTTTCGGTTGACGATTGTCCGTTGATGGTGACGGTGAGTTGTCCGGTGTAGGTGGTAGCCATGGCGGCGAGGCCACACATACCGGCAGCGATCAGGGTAAAGATTTTTTTCATGTGTAACTGTTTATTAGTTATTAAAATGGTTGTCAGTGTATTCTGTAACTTGCCCCGAGTGTGAGGTATACCGGGTAGAGGTCTTGCTCGATGGTTGTGAAACTGTTGTGGAAGGTTTTCGAGACTCCCCAGCTGAGGTCGGCGTAGGCACCGAATCGACGTCCGATGTGCCAGTCGGCTCCGAGCATGAAGCCGTATTGCCATCGCCGCATGTTCTCGCTGAAGTCGTAGTCTCCCCGTTCGGCGGGCGTTTCTCCGAGTTCGACGCGCGGTCCTGTCGGGTCATTCACGCGGAGGTATCCTCCGTGTGCCCATCCTTCGAATTTTCCGTATGCGACGTAGGTGAGGTAGGGGCCGAGTTTGAGGTCCCATTTCGGGTTGATTCTCCACACGGCGCGCAGGGGTACGGTCGCTCCCCATTGTGTGACCTTGGTGTACACGTCTCCGGTGAACATTCCGGCGAGCGTCTGGTTGCCGCGTGTGATTTCCATGTGGTAGTTTTTCACTTGCGCGTCTTCGGCCATGCCTCGGTTCTCGATGCGTACGCCGAGCTGAATGCCCCAGCGTTGGTGTTTGTTGAGAAACATGATCGCGTCAAAGCCGAGCGAGGGGTTGGGTTGGGGCGTGTAGCTGTTGAGGTGGCGTATGGTGGCGGGCAGTCCCATGGGCATGTTTCCGCCGATGTTGTAACCGAGTCGGAAAGAGTGTTCCCAGTGGTCGGCGAATTTCTGCGCCGTGGCTGTCCCGGCGCAGAGGCTGAGTGTGAGTATGAGTAGAAGGATTCGGTGTTTCATAGCGTAGTGATTGGTTTACTGTTGGCTTTCGCAGATTACGCGCACTTTGTCGACGCAAAGTTCACTACCGATCGCGCCTTGGAAGATGGCTCCGTCGATGCTTGACGAGAATACGACCGTGAGGCTGTATCCGCGGTTGGCGAGTATTTCGGGGTCAATCTCTTGCAGGTATTTGAAGGGGATTTCGAAGTAGGTCCATTCCGAGGCTCCGTAGATGTCGGGCACTTGTGCCACGGCCACGATGTCGGGGCTGGAGAGCACGTTGTCGCCCTGGAGCATGATGGGGTTTCCGTTGGCGTCGTGGTTGCGATAGAACACGGCGTAAATGCTTCCCTGGTCGACTTTGCCTTCGATAATGCGTTTCTGCTTGTCTTGGTAGTGCGCTCCGGCTTTATACTTGTAATAACCTGTGTATTTGACGGGTCGCTTGTCGAATGGTTTTCCGAACCGCGTTGCAGCCATGGCGTCGCGCAGGGCCTGAGCGACGTCGAAGTTTCCGATGAAGAGGTTTCCGGCGGCGAGCGGCATGCCTTTCCATGAGCCGAATGTGCCGGTGTCTTTTGTGGTGAGTTTCACTCCGTATCCCTCGTATCCGTCGGCGAGGGGCGCTGTGGGGTAGTCGAGCGGCGTGTCGGTCACCTGGCGGCTCAGGTCGTATCCGGGGTTACCGCTTGCCCAGTCGTTTCCGAGTGTTCCGTCGGGCAAGAGGTTGTGCCATGCGTAGAACTGTCCGTTGACGCTGAGCAGTTCAAAGTGCTCGAAGTCGTAGCGGATGGTGTCGGTGACGGTGACCGTCTGGTGTCGCACTTCGATGAAGTAGCGCCGTTTCCACCGTCCGTCCTGCGAGGTTACGGTGTAGGTCACGGGGCCTTTGCTGAAGTCTTGCGTGGAGCCGTTCTCGGGCACGCATGTGGCGCCTTTTGTGAGTGTGAGCCGCGGGGCGAGGGCGGTCAGGTCGACGCTCGAGCGCACGTGGAACGTGACCACGCTGTCGGTTGAGATCACGTTTTGCGCCGAGTCGGTGATTTGGAAGAACACCTGCTCGGGGTTGGGCACCACGAGGCTCACGCGCTCGATGTCGGCCTCGGCGTTGAGCGGCTCGTCTTTGATGCACGAACTGAGCGCACCGGTAGCCAACAAGGACGCAGAGATGAGGGTTAAAGCGTTGAGTATTTTACTTTTATGTAAAGTCATTCTTGCTGCTTATCTATGTTTTCAAGCGGCAAAATTACACTTTTTTTCTTTAACAGAGTCATTTTCCGTAGAAAAAATGCTTTTGATGTTGCTGAAAGGGACTGAGTATAGAGTCAACAAGCAAATGCATATTTTGTTGCAAAGTTAAGAAAAATGCCGATAGAACTCTCTTGCGGGTGTGCTGAAATCAAG
>CACYCT010000041.1 GCA_902772965.1 uncultured Bacteroidales bacterium
GCTCGGGGAGATGGCAAAGCGCAAGTCACCGCGTCAGCGGTGGTGCGCGGTGCCGAAGGCATTGCCACTCGACCCAACATTAGCGCCGGAGGAGTGTGTCCACTACAGAGACAAAACACGGTTATCAACGACATACACCCAGCGTGTCACCTCGATAGAAGTTGCATTGTCCTGCATGTCCTTGTTTGGCGCGGACGATGTGAAAGTTCCTCTTCGAGGCACGGCTTACGCGCGTGACCGATGACCAAGCGTCGACCCTCTTCGAGGCTCTCGCATGGTCTTACACACAAAGTCGGACCTTCGGCCCGACCGCGCCTCCGGCGCTGACTCCTGACGGCTGCGTTGTGTTCGTGTGACGGGGGTTATGTGGAGTCGCTCGCATGTTTTTTGGATAGCCATCATGTTGTTTAAGGTGTCGTTATTCTTATCCGCAAGAACACGAACAACCTGAAATATATCATGCGACGGCGCTTTGTCGCAAAAGTACCCACCTGAAAAATCGCAAGCCCGGCGCCGGTGAAGGCCGCGGGCTTGCGATTTGTTGCAGGGTAAGTGGGATATCAGTTGAAGATGTACTTGATTCCGATGGAGGCGTTCCACGTTTCACCGATGGCTTTGTTGCGCACAAAGGTTTGGGTGTTGCCGTTGATGGCGGTGGGCGTGGAGTAGACGGGCACGCCGTCAGCGCCTACGCCGTCGTATTTGAGAATACGTGCCATGGCTCCGGACCAGTCACTGGTTCCGAACTCGGGGTTGACGTACTTGGTCACGCCCCATTTGGAACTGAACAGGTTGAGCACGTTCTTGATGTCGAAACTGAGTTGGAGTGTGTGTTTGGTGGAGCCGATGCGGAAGTTGAAGTCGTGTTTGTAACTGAGGTCGATGCGGTGCACCCAGGGGTTGAACACGTTGTAGGCTTCGGTGTATTTACCTTGACGCTTGCTGAGGTAGTCGTTGTTGTGCACGTAGTCCATGAAGCGTGTCCGGTCGTCGTCCGAGGTGAAGCGGAATGTTCCGTTGGCCACTTCGTCGTCGGTCGGGATATAGATCAGGTCGTAGTTGTACCCGTCGCCGTTCATGTCGTTGGTGGTGACATAGGAGTAGGCGTAGCTGCCGCGGTAGGCTTCGTAGATGAGTCCGTAGTGGTTTCCGCTGCGGTCGTGTCCTGTGGCGGAGAAGATGAACCGGTCGGGTGTGACGAACTGGGAGTTGTGCAGTTTGATGTGGTTGGGTCCGTCGATGGTGGGCACGTAAGTGAACGCGCTTTCGGCGTTGTTACCGGGCAGTGAGGAGAGTTCCTTGCTCACGGTGTGGGTGTATGCTGCCATGAGGCTGATCCACGACGCGGGTTTGGCGTTGAGGGTGATGTTGGCGCTCCAGCCGTAGCCTTTGCTTGTGTTGGTGAGCATGAATGCTTTGGTGTCGGTGCGGAATCCTTTGGGGTAGATGGGACGGTTGTCCGGTCCGACGAATCGGTCAAAGGTGTTAATGTCCTTCATGCTCACGTCGATTACCTGCGAGCCGTTGACGGTTTTGTTAAACACGCCTTCGATGGTTGCCGTGAAGGGGAACGACACGGGGATGGTGTAGTCGAGCGCGAGGGTGGATTTCCACACGAGAGGCATTTTGTATTTGGGGTCGACTGCGGCGATGGACGATTGTTTCGCTCCGTCTTCGGGTTTGATGTCGGCGGGGTAACCCATGGAGATGAGTTTGTCGCGCAGGGCGGCGATGGTGGGCTTGCCGTTGGCGTCGGTCACGAGGCCTCCGGTGAAGTTTTTCATCAGTTCTGCTCCCGAGAGTGCGGCGGCGTATTGCACCATACCGCTGTTGGAGGGCATGTTGGTGAAGAACACGAGCGGGAGGCGTCCGGAGAAGAGACCTGTTCCGCCGCGGAATTTGAGCGACTTGTCGCCGCGGATGTCGTACACGAAGCCCACGCGGGGTTGGAAGATGACTTTAGAGGAAGGCCATTTGCCGGTGTCGATGTGGATTCCGGAGTAGTCGATATCGAGGATGGCCTTGTTGGTTTTCAGGTCGGCGTTGTTGAAGAACAGTCCGTCGAGGCGCAGTCCGTAGGTGAGTTTGAAGCGCGGGGCGATGTTCCACTCGTCCTGGGCGTAGATACCCACTTTATTGTAGCGTATTCTCGCGGCGGGGTTCTTTTCGCCACCGTATCCGTAGGTGAGGGCCACGATTTCGGGTGCGGCGCCGGTGAGGAAGTCGTTGAGCGAGTAGTAGCGGTAGTAACCGGTTCCGTTACGCTGGTAGGCGTTGTCGGCCATTTGGTGCTCGAACGACAGTCCGGCGAGCAGTTTGTGTGTTCCGCGGGTGTAGGTGATGTCGTCCTTGAGGGTCCACACGCGGTTGTGCACGCCGTTGTTCCATGTGAAGAGTTCGTATCCGAGGCTCATGTAGTTGTCGCGCATGCCTTTGTCGTCAGTCTTGGTGATGTCGATGAAGGGGAACTCGGAGGAGTTGCTGCCGCGCACGTCGTCGAATTTGGAGAAGGTGAGCAGCAGTTGGTTCGAGAGGTTGTCGTTCAGCCGGCTGTTGAAGTCGAGCGAGAAAGAGTGGACGAGGTTGTCTTGGGAGTACATCGAGTTGGCGAAAGAGAACGAGCTGGCGGAGATTCGCGCGTTGCTCATTCGTGTTCCTCCGTCCATGGAGCGCGCGTTGGGCATGTTCCAGTAGCGGTTCTTGGTGTAGTTGTAGCGGAATGCGACGTGGTGCATTTCGTTGATGTTCCAGTCGAGGCGCGCGAGGATTTTGTAGTTGTTCTCGTCGGCGGGGAAGTTGGTGTACGATCCTGTGTTGTATCCGTATTTTTCCCTTACGAAGTCGGACACGGTTTTGAGGTCGGCCAGCGAGGTGCGCGAGATGTGCTGGTCGGGCAAGGCGAATCCGTTTTCGGATGCGACATACGTGTTGACGATGGTCGGTTTTTTCAACATTTCTCCGTTGACGAAGAAGAAGAGTTTGTCTTTGACGATGGGGCCGGAGAGTGTGAATCCGTAGGTGGAGACGCGGTCTTTCTCGCGTGCCTGTCCGATTTGGACGCGGTCGACGGCGTCGCCGCGCATGTTCTCGTTGCGGTGGTAGAAGTACGCGCTTCCCTTGAATGTGTTGTTACCGCTCTTGGTGATTGCGTTCACTCCGCCGCTGACGAAGTTGGTTTGCCGCACGTCGAAGGGAGAGATGACCACTTGCATTTCCTCGATGGCTTCGATGGAGATGGGGTTGCCGCCGCCGGGGAGTGCAGAGGTGAGGCCGAAGTTGTTGTTGAAGTTTGCTCCGTCGACGGTGAAGTTGGCGTAACGTCCGTCGCTGCCGGCGAAGTTGAACTCTCTTCCGCCGTAGGGCGACAGGCGCGTGAAGTCACCTATACCGCGCGTCACGGAGGGCATTGCCGTGATTTGCGAGTTGCTGATATTGGTTGACGCGCCGGTTTTCTCAGTGGTGAATTTGGTTCCGATTGCCTGAACGACCACCTCACTGAGTTGGTTGGAGGTGTAGTTCATGTTGACGTCCAGGTCGTAGGTTTCACCGAGTTCGAGCACGATGCCGTCGATGTTCTTGGGTTCGTAGCCGACATAGGTGACACTGACGGTGTATGGTCCGCCGGTTCGCATACCTTGGATGAAGTATCGGCCGTCGTTGTTGGTCACGGCGTTGTACTTTGTACCCGAGGGTGTGTGAACGGCTTGCACCGTCGCACCCACCATTGTTTGGTTTGTTTCATCGGTGACGATACCGGACAGAGCCGATGTTGTCACCTGCGCATTGAGCCCCAATGCCGCAAAGAGCATCAGTGCCAGCGACAGAAGTCGGAATCGCTTAGACATTTGGAGTTTTATTGGTGAATAAAGGTAAATAATTCAAAAAACATTTTCGCCCCGCAGGCTTTGGCGGGCCGGCGTGGCGGTGTACGGGTGATTTCAGCGGCCATACGCCTGCCGCGCAATGACGGAAAACACGCTCTGTGGACTTTGTAACTTCCACATTGCAACGCATTTACACTATAGCGCATAGGAGGCATTTCGAATCCATTGGCTTAAAATCGCTGCAAAGGTAGTGATATTTTCTATTTTGCAAACATTAAAACAGTGATTTAACACATAGGGCGGATTCTATTTGAGTTCGGGTTGGCGGCTGCAAGTCAAAGCCCCATGCGGCGCGCCTGTTCAGGCTGATGCATGGGGCTTGATGGATTCCAACCGTCCGGCAGTGGTTCGGGCCGGCGGCGCGAAACGGGTCAGAGTTGGCTATCAGGCAGTTGGAACGCCTGGCCGCCACGGCGGAAGTCGCCTGTCGACAGACCCAGTTTGAGCCAACGCATACGTTGCGCGCTGGTGCCGTGGGTGAAACTCTCGGGGATGTCGTAACCCTGGGCGCGCTTCTGGAGGTAGTCGTCACCAATCACTTGGGCGCACTTGATGGCCTTCTCAAGGTCTCCGTCTTCGAGGGAGTTGAACATCTTGTTGTCGTGGTGAGCCCAAACGCCGGCGTAGAAGTCGGCCAGAAGCTCAATGCGGACACTCACACGGTTGGCCTCGGTCTCACTCAGGCGCGACATCTGCTGGTGGGCCTTCGAGAGTGTGCCGGTGAGGTACTCCACATGGTGTCCCACCTCATGGGCAATCACATAGGCATACGCGAAATCACCATCAGCGCCAAGTTGCTGTTTCATACTCGAGAAGAACGACAGGTCAATGTACAGACACTGGTCGGCCGAGCAGTAGAACGGGCCCATCTGCGCGCTGCCTTGCCCGCATCCGGTTGACGTTGAGCCGGTGTAGAGCACCATCGTCGGGGCGCGGTACTCGCCAAGACCGTTCTCACGGAAAATCTTGCTCCACACGTCTTCGGTTCCGGCGAGGATTTTCTTGCTGAACTCGGCTAATTGCTGTTCTTGTTCCGAGAATTGTGAGGGGTCGGTGTTGTATTGCTCCGCCGAGGTCATGCCTCCGAGTTGCCCGGCATTCTGGAGCACGTCGCCGAGGTTCCCACCCATGAGCAGGGTGATGATTCCGGCAATGATCAGTCCGCCGATACCGCCGATACCGACTTTGCGTCCGGCACTCATGCCGCGGCGATCTTCCACGTTACTGCTTTCGCGTCTTCCGTCAAGGTTCATAGTGTTTTGGGGTTATTGGGTGTTAATAGTTTACACAGTGACGATATAGAGCGCAAAAGTAGCAAAAGTTTTCGGAATACGCGCAACCGAAGCGCAAAAATGTTCCCGAACTTGCTGTTTAAGGGGCTAAGGCGGGTTTTACATATTACGCCTGGGCCATGAAGCCCCGTCAGAGATGACTTTCATGACACATTTTTTGACATTTTATCACCAATGAGCAGGCGACTCGTGACGTGTCGCCTACTTGCGTTAGTTTGCAAATCCCTTTTATTGCGAATTGCAAATAGTTTATCAAATATTTTGCAAATGTTGAAAAAGTTGCTAACTTTGCAGCCAAATTGAAATACAGCAATTTAGCAAATCAATTCTGCAAATGTTGATTCTGCTTAATTGCAAATATCAAAACAAGTAGAAAACAAATAAATGAAACAACTGACTTTACCAAAAATATCGTTTGATATGCCGATTACGGACTTGATAATGGAGATGGAAAAACTCCGTCACATAGAACTTGTCGGCACCACTCATTCATTGATTTTCAATCAGATAAGAGAAATCTTTCAGATGCTTGAAAGTATAGGGTCTTCTCGTATTGAAGGCAATAACACGACAATCATGGACTATGTAGAGGAGACGAAAATTAAGTCTGATGTGGACATGGAGACTGATTCTGTTCCTGAACAGATTCGTGAAATCATGAATATAGAAAATGCCATGCGCTATATTGAAGAGAATATTTCTGAATTACGGATTTCATCAATGTTCTTACGAGAGCTGCATCAACTTACCGTAGAAGGATTAAATTATCGCAAGGAGGGCGCTCAACATCCCGGTTCGTTCCGAACGGGAAATGTGCGCATAAGTGGCTCGAGCCATGTTCCGCCTGATTACACACAAGTTGAACCGATGATTCAGGACCTGATTGATTTTGTCAATCATGATGATCCGCCTAAGTATGATTTGCTGAAAATCGCAATGGCTCATCACCATTTCGTATGGATTCATCCGTTTGAGAATGGCAATGGTCGAGTAGTACGTTTATTTACCTATGCGCTTCTATTGAAGTTCGTTTTCAAGAGCCGTGAAAGAATTATTAATCCTGTGGCTGTTTTCTGTTCCAATCGCGATGCCTACTACAGTTTTTTGTCGAAAGCCGACCGTAATGGCGAATCCGGCATGATTGAATGGGCCACATATATGCTTACCGGCCTTAAAACAGAGATTGAGAAGATTGATAAGTTGACTGATTATTCAACTTTGAAGAAAATCTTGCTCTATCCGGCCCTCCAAGACGCTTTGTCTAACAAATATGTAACAGACGATGCGTACAAGATTTTGAAATCAGTCGTTGATGCTCAAGGTCAAACAATACAATCATCGGATATTTCTCCGATATTCCCTGGAAAATCCAGTTCAGATCGATCTCGCATCATCCGAGCGTTGGTGACACAAGGAATGTTAATCCCAATCCATTCAGGAGCCCGGAAATATACTATTTGCTTCGCCAACAACTACCTTCTGCGAAGTGTTCTTAAAGTGCTGGACAAAGAAGGTTTCTTGCCAGAACAGCATAGCCTGTAGAAGTGAGTTCCTCCGATGAATGTTTCATGCCCGCCCTTCAGCTGCAAGGGGATAGCTCATAGAAAACTTTGGCACAAAAACTGCAGTCCAAAATGCGAAGAGCGACACGACATACAGTACTTATATCCAAACAATTACAATGCGGTGTTTTTATATCCGGATGGCATTATGTTGCCTCTGTTCATTTCTTGCGCTTGACCTATGTGGGTGACTGAGCAGTTACTGTAATTTATAGAACCCTCCTTAACTCTCTTTCTTTTGACAACAGAATCACCGCCAGTGTAAGACATTCCGTGACCGGGACGGCAAGCCACACACCTTGCGACGGAATCAACCGGGGCAACAAGATAAATGCCGGAACAAGGAACACCAAACCGCGAAGCAGCATGTAAACCGCGGCCCGACTGTTCCGCTCAATGGACTGATAGTATCCTATAATAGCTATGTTCAAGGCAAAGAACACCGAGGAGAGGGCGAACAACGGAATCCCCGCCGTCGCTATCTCGTAGGGTCGGGTTCCCTCCTGAAGGAAAAGACTGATAAGAGGTGTCGCGCCCAGGGTGAGTACCGCAGTTGCCAGCAACCCACAGACAGCGGCGGTGCGAAGGCTCAGTCTGAAGGCTTCACGAACACGCTCCCTATCGCCGGCACCATAATTGTAACTGATAATCGGCTGAGCCGACTGCGCCACCGAGTTGTTGACCATGAACACGATGGGATAGAGATAGCAGGCCACGCTAAAGGCGGCCACACCGTCTGAACCCATCAACCGGATAAAAACATAATTGCCGGTCAGCATAATCATAGACATGGCCAACTCTCCAAGCATTGAAGAAAAGCCGCTGCGCGACATGTATCCGATATTACGAATTGTCAGATAAAGACTTGTGCGGCTTAATTTGAGGCGATAAAGATGTACAGACCTGCTCCGACGAAGCATATACCAAGCAACCATCCCCGAAGCGATGGCACAACAAACCGTTGTCGCCACAGAACTTCCGGCAATGCCCATCTTCATGGGGAACACAAACAACCAGTCGAAAAAGATATTCAGAATACCCGGAACAATGCCTACGGCAGATGCGAAACGAGGTGAGCCGTCCAACCTGATGACGAAAGTTCCGATGGTCTCTATGAGAATGAAAACGCACCCGGGAAGAAGCGGTGTGAGGTATCGCATAGCCAACGGCAACAACGCATCGCTACAGCCCATCAGCCGAAGGAATGGTATGCGCCCAAAAAAAAGAATGACCGAGAGAATGGTCATCAGCATTGGAGCCACCACAAGGGCCTGGGTCACATTGATGTTTGCCGCTTTTCGGTTGCCATGCGACAAATGGATGCTGGCCACCACAGAAACACCCACACCGAACATCAGCGCGATTCCTGTTGTCACAAGAAACACAGGAGCCACGATATTCACAGCCGCCAGCGCATCGCTTCCCACACCCTGTCCGACGAAGATACCATCAACCACGGTGAGCAGCGATGTGAAAACCATCGACAACAATGTGGGAAAAAAGATGCTGCGGAAAAGTGGTCTGATTTTGGATGTCCCAAAATCTATGCTGTCTCTTTCCAGATTTTTCATTTCTTTTGCCATAAATAAGTGTATTCTGTTTCGCGAAATTACGACTTTTGGGAGGCATAAATTTTTCGCGGACAATCGTAATCACTCCTAAAACGGGTTTGCCATCTTAAGGAGCGTCCTCGCTGACAAGGGTTTGTACAGCGGGCAGGGCTTGGTCGGGTGTGGCGTAGTGCAGGGTGTTGTCGCGGCGGAGCCAGGTGAGTTGCTTTTTGGCGTACACGCGCGTGTTCTTCTGAATGCGCGCGATGGCCTCGTCGCGGCTGAGGCGGCCATCGAAGTGGGCGAACATCTCTTTAAGTCCCACGGTGTTGAGCGCGTTGAGTTGCCGCATGGGATACACGCGGCGGGCTTCATCCTCAAGGCCGAGGTCAATCATCTGCAGCACACGGCAGTTGATGCGGTCGAAGAGCACGTCGCGCGGCAGGTTAAGCGCGAGGGTGATGATCCGGAAGGGACGTTGGCGCGCGGTGCCGGTGCGCAGGGAGGTGTAGGTGGAGCCGGTTTGACGGCAGATTTCTATTGCGTGCGCCACGCGCCGGGGGTTGGCGCGGTCAACGATGGCATGGTATTCGGGGTCGCGCCGGCGGAGTTCTTCCAAGAGGTTGTCCAAGCCTTCGGATTCTATTTGGTCGAGCACGGCTTGCCGGATGTCGGGCCGGATGTCGGGCATGGGGTCGATGCCGAAGCGCAGGGCGTCGACGTACATCATCGAGCCGCCGACGACAACGGCGAATCCGTTTCCGCGTTGCCACAGTCCGGGCAGCAACGCGAGGGCATCGTGTTCGAACTGCCATGCGCTGTATGTCTGTTCGAGAGGGAGGAAGGCCATCAGATGGTGCGGCACGGCGGCGCGTTGCCCGGCCGTTGGCAGTGCGGTGGCGATGGGTATGTCGGCGTAGACCTGCCGGCTGTCGGCGTTGATGATTTCGCAGCCGAGCGTTTGCGCTATTTGGATGGCGGCGCCGGTTTTCCCGACGGCGGTGGGTCCGGTGACAATGACGAGTGTGTTCACGGCAGCAGATGCAACGGCGCGCCGTCGGGAAACATGGCCGTGGCGTCGAGGTGGTTGCCTAACAATTCGCGGACATGTGAGGAACTGACGGCGGCGAGTTCGGGCGAGGCGGGAAGAAGCACGGTTTCGATACCTGAGAGGTTGCGGTTGGCTTGCGCGAGGTTGAGTTCATAGCCGAACTCTTCGGCCGATCGCACGCCGCGCAGCAGCGTGTCTGCACCGATTTCGGCTGCGGCGTCGATGGTCAGGCCGCTGTACGAAATCACGTCAACACGCGGCTCGCCGGAAAATATGGCGCGAATCCATTCCAGCCGGTCTTCAACGGGCATGAAGGGCTGTTTGTCGGGGTTGATTCCGATGCCGATGGTGATGTGGGCGAACAGCCGCAGCGCGCGGGTGACGATGTCGTGGTGTCCGCGAGTGAAGGGGTCGAACGAGCCCGGGTAGAGGGCATGGACAGGTTTAGTGCACGGTGATGTCTTCATCGTCTTCAATCACGAGGTTGTCGATGATAAAGTTCTGGCGTTCCATGGTGTTCTTGCCCATGAAGAAGGCGAGCATGTCGTTGACGGCGTCCTCACGGCGGAGTTGAACTTTGTCGAGACGCATTTCGGGTCCGATAAAGTCTTTGAACTCAGGGGGTGAGATTTCGCCGAGGCCTTTGAACCGGGTGATTTCGGCGTTTTCGCCGAGGCGGTTGATGGCATTGACGCGCTCCTCGTCGGTGTAGCAGTAGTAGGTTTCCACTTGCGCTTCATCGGCCTTGCTTTTGGCCGAGCGGCTTTTGCGTTTGGCCTGCTTGCGGTTGCGCACGCGGAACAGGGGGGTTTGCAGAATGTACAGGTGACCCATCTTGATCAGTTCGGGATAGAACTGGAGGAAGTAGGTGAGCAGGAGCAGACGGATGTGCATTCCATCGACATCGGCATCGGTGGCGATAATCACCTTGTTGTACCGCAGTCCGTCGATTCCGTCGTCGATATTGAGCGCGGCTTGCAGCAGGGCGAACTCTTCGTTGGTGTACACCTTTTTCGGGTCGAGGCCGAAGGTGTTGAGCGGTTTTCCCCGCAGGGAGAACACGGCCTGCGTCTCCACATCGCGGATTTTGGTGATTGAGCCGGAAGCGGAAAGTCCCTCGGTGATGAAGATGATGGTCTGGTCGCGGCGGTCGTTGTCTTTGGGGGCGCGGGTGTCGTTGAAGTGTATGCGGCAGTCGCGGAGTTTGTCGTTGTTCAGCGCGGCCTTTTTGGCCTGCTCGCGCACCTGTCGGGTCACGCCGGCGATGGCCTTGCGGTTGTGCTCGTTGCGGGCCACTTTCTTGAGGAGTGCCTCGGCCGTCTCGGGGGTTTTGTGCAGGTAGTCGTCGAGTTCCTTTTTTATGAAGTCGTTTATGAACTTGTAGATGGTCGGTCCGTCTTTCCACATCACGCTCGAGCCGAGTTTGATCTTGGTCTGAGACTCGAACACGGGCTCTTCCACCTTGATACTGATGGCCGCCACGATACCGCCCCGGATGTCGCTGAACTCGTAGTTCTTTCCGGAGAACTCTTTGATGGTTCGCGAAAGCGCCTCGCGGAACGCGCTCTGATGTGTTCCGCCTTGCGTGGTGTGCTGCCCGTTGACGAAGGAGTAGAACTCCTCGCCGTTCTGCTCGGCGTGGGTGATGACCACCTCGATGTCGTCGGCGCGGAAGTGGATTAGCGGGTATAGCGGCTCGTTGGTCATGTTTTCCTTTACCAGGTCGCTCAGTCCGTTGCGCGAGTGGTAGCGCCGGCCGTTGAGGTAAATCGACAGGCCGGTGTTGAGGAAGCAGTAGTTTTTCACCATCGTTTCGATGATGTCTTCCCGGAATGCGAATCCGTGAAAGATGGTATCGTCGGGGGTGAAGCGCACGAGTGTTCCGTTGGCCTCGTCGGCCTGGGCGGCCACGATACCGCTTTCGTCTTGCACAAGGCCTTCGGCGTAGGTCACCTCGGAGGCTTGCCCGCCGCGGACGGAACGGATGTAGAACGAGGTGGAAAGCGCGTTCACAGCCTTGATACCCACGCCGTTCAGACCGACAGAGCGCTTGTAGTTCTGCGTGTCGTACTTGGCTCCGGTGTTCATTTTCGACGAGGCGTCTTTGACTTGGTCGAGGGGAATGCCGCGTCCGTAGTCACGGATGGTGACTGTTCCGTCGGCGATGGTGATGTCGATCTGCGGCCGGGCGAAGCCTGTGTTGAACTCGTCGATACTGTTGTCGATGACCTCTTTGATAAGCACATACACGCCGTCGTCGCTCTGCGATCCGTCGCCGAGTTTACCGATGTACATACCCGGTCGACGCCGGATGTGCTCGCGCGGGGTAAGTGTCTCCAATTTATTGTATCCGCCGAAGTTGTCTTGCGCCGGAGTGAGGTCTAATTCTTCTGACATAATGTGGGTGGGGTAATGCTGAAAATTCACCGCAAAGGTACAGTTTTTTTCGGCTACAGGAAAGAAAATCGGCGGTAAAATCCCGAAATACGCTGATAACCCTATGTAATCACCTTATTGAACTATAGCCTACCTTGAGCCTATGATAGTTTATCTATATCTTCAACGGGAAGATTTGTTGCCTGTGCTATAAGCGTTTTATCCATACCCAACGCAAGCATTTTGCGAGCAATTTCATTGACACCCTCGGCACGACCCTCAAGAAGTCCTTCGGCGCGACCCTCGGCACGACCCTCGGCGAGCCCCTCAGCGCGGCCCTCGGCATGACCCTCGGCGAGCCCCTCGGCATGACCCTCGGCACGACCCTCGGCGAGTCCCTCAGCGCGACCCTCGGCGAGTCCCTCGGCACGACCCTCGGCGAGTCCCTCAGCACGACCCTCAAGAAGCCCTTCGGCGCGACCCTCCAAGTGACCCTCTCCACGAGCTGTGACTATCTGGTCTTGAAGTATCACACGGTTGTCCAAATAACGCCGATAGGCCGCACGCTCGTCGGTACTCATTTGTGCGATACCCAATTTCGCACGCGCCTCCCGAAGACCGGGCGCACTCGCTTCCTCGGGAATATCGCTATTCGCCAAAAAATACAACCATTGATCTAACGGAGTGCGAGACCAACGGTCAAAGTCGTTCACTTTCAAAATATAATACTCCGGATACAACTGATACACTTCCTCTACCGAAAACTTCTGCTGCTGGAACGGGGACAAGCGAAGCACATCGTCCAAGTGGATTCCGCGGAATTCGGTTTTTCCGTGATAAACGTAGTCTTTGCCCTGACCGAGGTCAAAGTACACTATGTTGATGGAGTACACTTTCTTCACGTTATCATAGTTTTGTCCACTATTGATGTATTCCGACACCAAACGGGAGGTGGCAAAGAGGATTCGCTGGAAAAACGCGTACTCCGTCTCTCCCTGAACCTCAATGAGCAACAACTCGCCTTTGCTGTTCTTCGCCAATAAATCAACCCGGTTCTGCTTCGCGTCCCCCCGCTCTTGATTACTCTCGCTTTCCAACAATTCCTTTATCGTGATTGTGGTTCCCAGCAAAGTGGACAAAAATCCTTCCAGAACGTCAAAGTTGGCTTTGTCGCGCAAAAGGCGTTTCAACGCCCAGTCAAAACTAATGTATGGCCGGTCTCTCATAATGCTTCAGTATTTTTCGCAAAAATACTGATTATTCCCGAAACCACCAAATTTTCACGGCAAAAAAAGAAAATTTCGGCCGGCTGATAGTGGAGGGTATAGAGTCAACAAGCAAATGCATATTTTGTTGCAAAGTTAAGAAAAATGCCGATAGAACTCTCTTGCGGGTGTGCTGAAATCAA